>DATIOF010000149.1:0-13323 GCA_035473395.1 Gaiellaceae bacterium | reverse complement strand
TTCGCGCTCGCGCTCGCTCAGGCGAAGGGCCTCGACCCGGACCACCCGGCGGGACTGAGCAAGGTGACGCTTGCCACCTAGCGGGTTCTTCGCGGTCGACGTCGGGGCGAGCTGGGTCAAGTCGGGGACGGTGGTCGACGGCCGGGCCACCGGGATCGCAAGAGAGCCGGTCGCGCATGGGCTCGACGCACTGGTGGCCCAGCTCGTGCGCCTGCACCGGGACGCGGGCGAGCCGCCGTGGGGCCTCTGCGTCGCCGGGCTGGTCGACCGCCGGCGAGGCGTGCTCCGCTACTCGGCCAACCTGGGGCTCGAGGAGGCGCCGCTCGTGGAACTGCTCGAGACCGCGCCGGTCGTGTTCGCGAACGACCTCGACGCGGCCGCCATTGGCGAGGCGGACGGCGGGACACTCGCGCTGCTCCAGGTCGGCACCGGCATCGCCGGCCGGCACGTGGTCGAGGGCGAGGTTCCGACTGCCGAGCTCGCCGGCGAGCTCGGCCACTTGCGCTTCCGCGAAGGCGGACTGTCCTGCCGTTGCGGCCGGAGCGGGTGCGCAGAGGCCTACGGCAGCTGGGCCGGAATCGAGCGGCGCTACGAGCAGGAAGGCCGCCCGCGGCCTGAGCCGGGTCCGCTGCTCGCCGAGGCGCAGACCGACGACTGGACGCGTGGCGTGCTGGACGATGCGCTGGACGCGCTCGGCTTCGCCGCCGCCGCGCTGGTGGCGGTCACCGACCCGGGCACGCTCCGGCTAGGGGGCGGCGTCGCCGCCGCCTGGGGCGAGACGTTGCTGACGGCTGTCCGCGCCGCCCTCGAGGAACGAGTGCTGCCGCAACTCGCAGCCGCGACGACCGTCGAGTGCGCCACGCTCGGAGACGCAGCCGCCCTCGTCGGGCTGGCAACGTTCGCCCGGGCCTGAGCCTTCCCTTTTCTGCGGGACCGTGCTAAACCCCAGCTGGGGCGGGGCCTGTGCCCTGCGGAGGGCAACGGCTAGGGGGAGGGTTCACGGTGAAGAGGTTCTTGCGGCGTTCGTGGTTGGTCACCGCGGCGGTTGCGGCTGTCGCATCGGTCTTTGCGCTGACGGCACTCGGCGGCTCGGGAACCGTCGTCGGCGGCGCGCTTTCCTACGTCGCGGCAGCGGGAGAGGTGAACCACATCACCGTCTCGGTCGCCGGCGGCAACCTGCTGATCGACGACCCGACCGGCGGCGTCACCGCGCTGGCCGGCTGTTCGGCCAGCGGCACGCAGCTCAACTGCGGCCCGGTCGCGGCGCTCACCGCACCGATGGTGATCAACGCCGGGGACTCTCCTGACAGCGTCACGATCGGCGCGTCGGTGAACTCGACGATCCCGTCGATCACGATCATCGGAGGGGCCGGCAACGACACCCTGACCAACAACTCGAACCGCTCCGTCACCTTCATCGGCGGCGCCGGTGACGACACGATCACCGGCCTCGGGAACCACGACACGGTGGACTATTCGAGCAGCGCGAGCGCCGTGAACGTCGACCTCGGCGCCGGCACCGCGACCGGCGACGGCAGCGACACGCTCACCAACATCGGCGACGTGATCGGCTCCTCCCACGACGACACGATCGCCGGCGACGACCGCCCGAACGACCTCCAGGGCGGTGGCGGCATCGACACCGTGAGCTATGCCGGCATCACGAGCACGACCGCCAACGGGATCACGCTGAGCCTCGGCGTGCCCGCGATCGTTCCGGGCACCACCTCGGCCGGCGCCGACACGGTCAGTGGCTTCGAGAACGTGATCGGCTCCTCGTACAACGACACCCTCAACGGCGACAACTCGAGCAACACGATCGAAGGCGGCGCCGGCAACGACGTGATCGACGGCGTCGGAGGCACCGACACGGTCTCGTACGCCGGCTCCCCGGCCGGCGTGAGCGTCGACCTGGGCTCGGGCATTGCGAACGACGGCTACGGCGGCAGCGACGTGATCGTTGCGAACAGCGTCGAGAACGTCACCGGCTCCGCGCATGACGACTCGCTCTCGGGCGACGGGAACGCGAACGTCCTGAACGGCGGCGCCGGCAACGACTCGCTTGCCGGCCGCGGCGGGGCCGACACGCTGAACGGCGACAGCGGTTCGAACACGGCCGACTATTCGGCGGCGGCTGCAACCGTCAACGCGAGCATCGCGGCCGGCCAGGCGTCGCCCGACGGGGACGGCGGTCTCGACACGTTCGTGAACATCCAGAACCTGACCGGCTCTGCTCAGGCCGACACGCTCACGGGCGACGACGGCCCGAACACGATCAGGGGCGGTGGCGGCGCCGACACGATCGACGGCGGCGCCGGCAACGACGTGCTCAATGGCCAGAACGGCAGCGGCGACACGATCGTCGGCGGCACCGGCAACGACTCGATCGACGGCGGCACGGGCTCGGGTGACACCGTTTCGTACGCATCCTCGATCTCGTCGGCGGCAAGCGACGGCGTCCACGTCGACCTCGGCGCAGGGACGGCCGATGCGATCGGCACCAACGACGCCGGCCACGACACTCTGTCCGTCGGCAGCGTCGAGGACGTCACGGGCTCGCCCTTCGCGGACAGCCTGACCGGCGACCCGGGCGCGAACGTCCTGACCGGCGGCGGCGGCAACGACTCCTTCGGCTTCAGCGGCGGCGGCGACACCTTCGACGGCGGCACCGGCACCAACAGCCTCGACTTCTCCGCGGACACGAGCGGAATCTCGCTCGACCTGACGGTGCTCGACTCGCCGCAGGCCGGTGCGGACAACTCGACGATCGTCAGCAGCGGCGGCCTGAGCTCGATCCAGAACGTGACCGGCTCACCGCAGAGCGACTCGATCTCCGGCGACGCGCAGATGAACTCGCTTTCCGGCGGGGGCGGGAGCGACACGATCAACGGCGCCGGTGACAACGACACGATCAACGGCGACGTCGGCAACGACGTCCTCGCCGGCAACGCGGGCGACGACTCGGTCAGCGGCGGCGACGGGAACGACACCGTCTCCGGCAACGCCGGCACCGATGCTCTCAGCGGCGGCTCGGGCACGAACACCGCGAACTACAGCGGCGCCGCGGCGGCAGTCAACGTCAACCTTCGTGCGGGCACGGCCTCGAGCGACGGCGACGGCGGCTTCGACACCCTGGCCGGCTTCCAGAACGTCACCGCTCCGTCGATCTCCGGGAACACGCTCCAGGGCGACGCAGGGAACAACGTGCTCGACAGCGGCGGAGCGGGTGCAAGCAGCGTGAGCTATTCGGGCGCGCCGGGCCCCGTCACGGTCGACCTCGGCTCGGGCACGTCGTCCGGCGACGGCAACGACACCCTGATCGGCGGCTTTGCGGCGGTCGTCGGTTCGAGCTTCGGCGACACGCTGAACGCGGCGCCCGGTGGCAGCATCCTGAACGGCGCGGACGGGAACGACACGCTCAACGGCTCGGGCGGGAACGACTCGCTGGCCGGAGGCAATGGCGACGACCGGCTGATCGGCGGCAATGGCGACGACTCGTTCGACGGCGGCGCCGGGACCGACACGGCCGATTACTCGGGGGCGCCGGCCCCCGTCACGGTCGATCTCTCGGTGGCCGGCTTCCAGTCAACCGGCCCCGTCGGAAACGACGCGCTCAACAACGTGGAAAACCTGACCGGATCGCCGTTCGGAGACTTCCTGCTCGGCAACTCCGCCGACAACGCTCTCGCGGGCGGCGGCGGCGCAGACAGGCTCGTCGGTAGCGGCGGCGACGACTCACTCCAGGGCCAGGCCGGCGACGACACCCTCAACGGCGGCACCGGCGACGACACCCTCAACGGCGGCACCGGCTCGAACACCGCGACGTTCGCGGGCGGGGCCGGCGTCGTCGCGAGCCTCGCCACGGGTGTGGCCTCCGGCCAGGGCACCGACTCGCTGTCCGGCATCCAGAACCTCACAGGCTCGTTCAACGCCGACGAGCTCGTCGGCGACGCAGGCAACAACACGCTGGACGGATCGCTCGGCAACGACACGCTCAACGGCGCTGCCGGAAACGACTCGCTCGTCGGCGGCGGCGGCTCCGACACGGCCGACTTTTCCGGGTCGACACAGCCGGTGAACGCCGTTCTCGCCGCAGGGGTCGCCACGGGCCAGGGCAGCGACACCTTGAGCTCGATCTCGAACCTCGTCGGCTCGAGCGGCGACGACAGCCTGAGCGGCGACGCAGGCGACAACACGATCTCGGCCGGCGCCGGCAACGACACGGTGTCCGGCGGTGGCGGCAACGACACGCTCAACGGCGAGAACGGCGACGACACGATCACGCAGTCGGGAGTCGGCTCCACGGCCGAGCTCGGGGGCGCAGGCAACGATCGCCTGACCGGCAGCGACGCAGCCGCATCGAGCAGCAGCCTGAACGGCGGCGACGGCGCCGACGTCCTCGCGGGAGGCGGCGGGACCGACACGGTTCTCGGCGGCCCCGGCGACGACGCGCTCAACGGCGGTCCAGGCACCAACGTGGTCGACGGAGGCTCGGGGATCGACACGCTCGACTACTCCGCGGCCAGCTCGATCTCGGCGGTGAACCTCGCCGCCGGAACGGGGGTTGTCCTGTGGCCCTCAGTCGGGATCGACACCGTCACCAACACCGAGAACATCACGGGGTCGCCCGCGGCCGACACGATCATCGGCGACGGAAACGACAACGTCCTCCGCGGGCTCGGCGGCAACGACCTGCTGCAGGGCCTCGGCGGCGACGACTCGCTTCAGGGCGGCAGCGGCACCGACACGGCCGACTTCTCGAGCGCGACGGGCGGCGTGAACGTCGACCTGGCCGCACAGACAGCCCTCGGCGACGGCAGCGACTCGCTGTCGAGCATCGAGAACGCGAACGGCTCGAACTTCGCCGACCAGCTCTCGGGCAACGCGGGGCCGAACGCGCTCAACGGCAACGCGGGGAACGACCAGATCGACGCCGGCGGCGGCGCGGATACGGTCAACGCCGGGCTCGGGAACGACACCGTCTATGCGAAGGACGGCTTCGTCGACACAATCGCGTGCGGCGGCGACAACGACACGGCGACGGTCGACCCGGCCGACGTGGTGAACGCCGACTGCGAAGCGGCCGGCTTCCTCGGCGGCCCGGTCGTGCGGACGATCGAGGCGAGCGGGATCACGACCGCCGGCGCGACGCTGAACGGCGGCGTGAACCCCGACGGCCGCGCTGTCACGTACCAGTTCCGCTACGGCCCGACCTCCGCCTACGGCACGACGACGGCGTCCGCGCCGCTGCCGGCCACGCACACGGAGTCACTCGTCTCGGCCGCGATCTCCGGGCTCACCCCGGGCACGACGTACCACTTCCAGCTCGTCGTCACGGACGGGCTCGGCAACGTCACACGCGGCGACGACAGGTCGTTCACGACCGCGACACCGCCTCCGCCCCCGCACGCAGGGCCCTTCGCGGAGACGCTCGCTCCGTCGTCGGTCGACCCGGTCGGTGCGATCCTCCTCGGCCGCGTCACCACCAACGGAGCGAGGGTCGTCTACTACTTCGAGTACGGGACGACGACGGCGTACGGCACTCAGACGCCGGCGCTCGAGCTCGGGGCGACCAGCACGCCGGTGCTGGTGTTCTTCCCGGTCCTGAGCAAGCCGAACACGACCTACCACTTCCGGCTCGTGGTAACGAACGAGTTCGGCACGTCCTTCGGCGCGGACAAGACGTTCAAGTACACGGGCACCGGCTGGTTGAGCAAGGGCGTGAGGCACAGCTCGGGGCTCGGCCGCGGCGGCCTGCTGCAGTTCCGCAGGCCCTAGAAGACACGACGAGAGGGGCGCCTGCGGGCGCCTCTCTCGTCTAGAAGTGCGAGGTGACTCCGGCGGGATCCCCGTCGGAGTCGCCGACTTCGGGCGCCCGTTCCTCCAGCCACGAGTAAGCGTACTCGCCGTCGTCGAGGCCCTTTGCGAGCTTCGTCAGGCGGAGCGAGTGGAACGTGTCGCACATCACGGCCAGCTCGTGGGTCTCGGTCTGGCCGATCGACTTTTCCGCCAGGCCCGGGTGCGGCCCGTGCGGGATCCCGGACGGATGAAGCGTCACCGATCCGACCTCGATCCCGCGCCGCGAGCCGAAGTTCCCGGAGACGTAATAGATCATCTCCTCCGAGTTCAGGTTCGAGTGGTGGTAGGGGATTGGAATCGCCTGCGGGTCGAAGTCGAGCTTGCGCGGGCAGAAGGAGCAGATCACGAAGTTGCGGCCCTCGAAGGTCTGGTGCGAGGGGGGCGGCATGTGGATGCGCCCGGTGATCGGCTCGAAGTCGTGGATCGAGAACGTCCACGGATAGACGTAGCCGTCCCAGCCGACGATGTCGAAGGGGTGGTAGTCGAGCAGGTAGGTCTGGTAGCCGTCGCGGATCCGCACCTTGACCTGGAACTCGCCGCGGTCGCGGTGGGTGTGCAGCTCCGTCGGCGGATGGATGTCGCGGTGGTAGAAGGGCGCGTGCTCGAGCAGCTGCCCGTACTCGTTGCGGTAGCGGCGCGGGATCTCGATCAGCCCGGGCGACTCGAAGACGAGGTAGCGCTGGTCGCCCTCGGGCCGGAAGCGGTAGGTCGTGCCGCGCGGGACGACGACGTAGTCGCCCTCCTTGTACGGCACGTCGCCGAAGATCGTCTCGAGCGTGCCGGTGCCCTCGTGGACGAAGATCACCTCGTCGCCCTCGCCGTTGCGGAAGAAGTAGTCCATCTCCGCGTCGGGGCGGCAGAGCGAGATCTCGACGTCCTGGTTCCACATCAGCAGCTGCCGCCCCGAGATCGCGTCGCCCCCCGGCTCGATGCCGGCCATCGTCTTGAAGTGCCGGTGCTGGTGGCCGTCCGGGACCCACTCGTCGCGCTCGATCGGCTCGAACTTGTCCACCTTGGTCACCCGGCAGGGCGAGGTCAGGTGGTACAGGATCGACTCGTTCCCCGAGAAGCCCTCGAGGCCCATTACCTCCTCGGTCAGCAGCGTCCCGTTGTCGCGGAACTGGATGTGCCGCTTGCGCGGGACCTCGCCTCGGACCTGGTAGGTGGGCACGCAAGAAGGATAGTCAGGCCGCTTCGACCGCGAGCGACGCTAGCCGCTCGCCGATCGCCGGCGCGAACTTGAAGCCGTGGCCCGAGCAGGGCGAGCCAATGACCACGCGGCCGCGGCGCTCGAGGATGAAGCTCTCGTCCGCCGTGGTCGTGTACATGCACGTCTCGGCGCCGACCGGCTCGGGGTCGGCCAGCCGGTAGGTCGCGTTCGCCCAGGCCGCGATTCGCTCGATCAGCTCCGGCTCGGGCTCGCCCGGCTCGTCGGGATCGGCCTCGGCACCCGCATGGTGGGCGCCGACCTTGAGCCCGTGCTCGGGGTCGTAGAGCGAGTACATCTCGTGCGTGTGCCGGCCGGGCTTGAAGGAGACCACGGACGGAATCGGCCGGTCGGTCTCAAGCCGGAAGTAGCAGAGCGTCTCGCGGGTCGTCTTCACCGGCAGCGGCGCGTCGAGCAGCTCGTTCACCCAGGGGCCGGCGGTGACGACCACCGCGTCCGCGTCGACCTCGCTCAGCGTCACTCGAGTGTGCTCGCGCACGTCGAGCTCCCGTGCGAACGCCGCGAGCGCCTTGTCGGCGCGCGCGATCCCGGCCTCGGGCTGGACGACCACGAAGGAGCCTTCGGGCACGCGGATCGGAAAGCGCCGTTCCGCCTCGTCGCGACCGAGACGCTCCCAGGCGACGCCGCAGCGCTCCAGCGTCGCGGCGGTGCTCTCCTCGAGCGTGGAGACGATCTCGACCAGCCCCGGCAGCTCGAGCACCGTCTCGCCGGTCTCCCTCTCGAGCTCGCGCCAAAGGCCGAGCGCCTGCTGCGCCAGGCGCACGTAGTGATCCTCGCCGTAGGCGAGCCGGAAGATCCGCGAGCGGCCGTGGCTCGAGCCGTGCTCGTTTCCGACGGTGAACTGCTCGTAGACGACCGGCTCGTGGCCGCGCCGCTTGAGGGACCAGCCGGTCGCGAGGCCCATCACGCCCGCACCGATGACCGCGACCCGCATGGCCGTATCGTGCCTATTCAGCCGCGCAGGCCCGGCGCCGATGTGTCTCGCATGCGAGAGCGGTCGTTCGAGAGCGTGGTGCGCCGGAAGGTCGTCGTCGCGATTGCGCCGGTCGCCGCGCTCGTGCTGGCGAGCGTCGTCGCGGTCGCACTTACCGCCGGCGGCTTCGCGGCTTTCGGCGCGGCACTCAGCCTCGGCGCGGCATGGCTCGCCGTCGTCTACCGGGACGAGATCTTCCGCCGCGGCGACCGCGCCGGTGACTACGCGATCGGTCTTCACTCGGACCGAGTCGTGCAGGAGGAGCTGTCACCGCTCAAGGCCCGACACTTCGTCAAGCACGACGTCTCGCTCCCGTTCGGCGGCAACATCGACCACGTCGTCTGCGGCCCGAGCGGGGCATTTGCGATCGAGACGAAGACGCGGCGCTACCTGAAGAGCCATCTGCCACTCGCACGCCGGCGCGCGCTTTGGCTCTCGAAGCGGCTAGACGGGCACTGGGTGACGCCGGTCGTCTGCCTCGTCAACAGCGACCGGAGCCCGTACCAACATAGTCGTGTCTGGATCGTCAGCGCGAGCGACCTGCGTGTCTGGCTTGAAGCACGTCGCGACCGCCCGGTCGACCCGGTCTTCGCACTCCGCGCGCTCTAGGGGAGCGCTGTCACACCGGTGCCAGACACGCGAACAAAAGTGTGTCCTGGCTTCCACAATCCGGGAATCTGCAGGAACTTCATGGCGCAAGCGGGTGTCAGACACCGTGACGGATCAGCGCTTCGGTCCGACGCGGTTCCGCAGGACGCCGATCCCCTCCACCTCCAGCTCGACCTCGTCGCCGGGCTGCAGCCAGCGCTCGTCGCCGTGCTCGAGGATGCAGCCCGTCCCGACCGTGCCCGAGCCGATCACGTCGCCGGGGCGCAGGACGGTGTTGCGCGCGGCGGCCTCGAGGATCGACTCCCACGAGTGGTAGATGTCGCCGAGGTTCCCGCGCGAGCGCTCCTCGCCGTTCACGCGCGCGACCATCTCCAGGCGCAGGTCGCCGAGCTCGTCGGGCGTGACCAGTACCGGCCCGAGCGAGGTGGCGAAGTCCTTGCCCTTCGCAGGGCCGAGCCCGACCTTCATCTCCTTGCGCTGCAGGTCGCGCGCCGACCAGTCGTTCATCACCGTGAAGCCGCCGATCTGGTCGCCCGCGCCGATCACCGCGGCCACCTCGAGCTCGTAGTCCAGCGCCTCGGAGACCTCGGGGTAGGGCACCACGTCGTCGGGGCCGTAGATCGCGGCCGGGTTGGAGAAGTAGAAGACCGGAAGCTCGTACCACTCCGGCACGACCTCGCCCCGCCCGGTGACAGCACGCGCATTGCGGACGTGCTCCTCGAAGGCGTAGAAGTCGCGGACCGACGGCGGCCGCTGCACCGGCGCGAGCAGCCGCACCTCGGCGAGCGGGTACTCGGCATGCTCGCGCGCGTTGCCGCCGCCCGTGAAGAACGCCTCGAGGGTCTGGGCGGCGAGCTGGATCACCCGGTCGCCCTCGATCCGCCCCGGCCAGCCCCGGACCTCGTGCACGAGCGGCGTGAACATGCACAGTTTCATCCTTCGAGGCTATCTCGCTACGAAGCGTCGTCTCTGCCCAAGGCAGTTAGCCCGGCCGCACGGGCATAAGCCCGCACGGCCTCCAAGCGGCGCCGCCTAGTCGGCGCCTCATGGCTCGGTATGCACGATCACGTCGCTGATCTCCGGTCGCTCGCGGCGGATCCGCTCCTCGATCTCGCTGGCACGCGAGTGGGCGTCGGCCAGCGACGTGCCGGGGTCGAGCGAGAGCGTCAGGTAGGCAAGCAGCCCGTCGTCGGTGCGCAGGAAGCGCAGCTCCCGCGGCACCTGGCCGGTCTGCTCGCGCACGATCCGCTCGACCAGGTCGCGGTCGCCGGCCACGCTCTCGCCCTCGGCGGCCTCGGCCAGGGGCTCGAGGTGGGTCTGCACGGCGTCCACCTCCGGCACCGACTCGACGATCGCGCGCTCGACGTCGTTGGCGACCTCGTGCGCGTCCTCGAGCGGCAGCTCGCCGGGGAGCTTCAGGTGGAGCGAGACCTCGGTCGACGCGCCGACCCGCAGAACGCTGAGGTTGTGGATCTCGCGCACGCGCGGCACCCGCTGCGCGGCCGCCAGGGCGCGCTCGCGTAGGGCCGCTTCGTCCTGCTGCGGCTCGACGTGGACGACGACGTCGCTGTCGGGCAGGGCCTCATGGACGGCATCCTCGACCGCGTCGGCCGCCGCGTGACCCTGGCCGACCGCCGCGCCCGGCGGGACGGCGATCACGACGTCCGCGAACTGCTGCCCCGCGGCCTGTCGCATCCGCAGACGTCGCAGCTCGATCCCGGGCAGCGCACCGATCGCGGCCAGCGCGGCTTCCTGCGCGTCCGGCGGCACCCGGTCCATCAGCACGTCGATGTTGACTCGCATCAGCCGTCCCGCCGCGAGGAGCACGAGCCCGGCCACGAACAGCGCGGCCGCCGAGTCGGCCCAGTGGTAGCCCTGGCGCGCGGCGACGAGGCCGAGCAGTACGGCCGTCGAGCCGGCGAGGTCGCTCGCGAAGTGGAGCGCGTTCGCCTGCAGCGCCGGGCTCTTGTACCGGCGGCCTGCGCGGTACGAGACGGTCGCACGCACTGCGTCGACGACGATCACGATCCCGACCACCACCAGCGCCCAGCCGCGCGGGTCGACCTGGCCGCTGGCAAGCCCGAACAGGCGCCAGAGCGCGCGCCAGGCGATCAGCAGGCTGGCAACCACCAGGATCGCGGCTTCGGCCAGCGCAGCCAGGTGCTCGGCCTTGCCGTGGCCGTACGCGTGGCCCGGGTCGGCTGGGCGGATCGCCACGCCGAGCGCGACGAAGGTCAGGATCGCCGCAACCAGGTCGGTGCCCGAGTGCGCCGCTTCGGAGAGCAGGCCGAGGCTGTTCGTCGCGATCCCGGCCAGGAGCTTGACCGCGATCAGGACGCAGGCGGCGACGATCGAGACGAGCGCGGTGCGGCGCTGGGGGCTCACGACGCGGGAAGGATCACACAATGCGAGAGGCCCGCTTTCGCGGGCCCCTCGGTGGACGATGCGACGAACGGTGTTACGCGTTGGCGATGTCGCCGCGGAACCGCTCCTTCAGGAACGTTCCGGCGCCGCTGCCCTTGTCGTACCAGTGCCGGAACTTGAGCGACTGGTGCTTGAGGGCGCTGTACTCGAAGTCGAACCTGCAGGACTTCGAGTTGTCGAAGCACGAGAACGTCGCGCTCGGGCCGAAGAACGTCGCGATCCACACGTCGGTGAAGCCGCAGTCGGCCGGGCAGGTCGCGTTCGGGTTGAACGTGCCGCCCGTGACCTTGCCGCGCAGGTAGCCGTGGAAGCGGCCCTGCACGCCGGCGACGACGGTCGAGCCGTGGTGGCCCTTCGTCTCGCAGGCGCCGGGGCTCTGGCCGGCGTTCGTCAGGAACGTCCCGCGATCCCGGCGCAGGAGCGTGTACGAGCCGTCGTGGTTCTTGTGCACGGTGAATGTGCGCTTCTCGGTGTCGACGGCCCACGCGTTGCCGCAGGAGCCATGGTCGTCGGTGACCACGTCGTACGGTCCGAACTTGCCGTGCTTGCCATGGCCTTTGCCTGGGCCCTTGCCGTGGCCGGGGTCCGCGAGGCCGGTCGCCGCGAGGGCGAAAGCGGCCACGAGCAGACCCGGCAAAATCCATCGTTTCTTCATCTCAGCTTGCCTCCTGGTTTTCGGCGTTCCAGTCAGTAGATCCCTTGAGCAAGCCGTTCTTGCGGTCTGGTGGGTAGCCTCTGGCCGTGCGCTGGGACGAGTTCACGACGGCTGCGCCGGAGCTGGCCGCACTCGGCGAGGAGCGGCTCCGCGGGCGCGAGCTGTGCCTCGTGGGGACGCTCCGGGCCAACGGCTGGCCGCGGATCAGCCCGGTCGAGCCCGAGTTCGTGGACGGTGAGCTGATGCTCGGGATGATGTGGCGCTCGCCGAAGGCGCTCGACCTACTGCGCGACCCGCGGCTCGTCGTCCACAGCGTCGTCTCGCGCCGCGAGGGCGACGAGGGCGACTTCAAGCTCTACGGCCGCGTGGTGCCGGTCGAGCAAGGCGATCGGCGCGCCCGCTACCGCGCCGCGATCAAGGCGCGAATCGACTGGGAGCCCGAGGAGCCGAACTACCACGTCTTCGCGGTCGACATCGACTCGGCCGGCTTCGTCGAGTTCGCCCCAGGGCGCTACGGGCTGGCGTGGGATCCCGAGCGCGGCCTGCGCCGCTGGGAGCAGCGCGAGTCATAGCCGAGGCGGTGGATCGCTGGTGGCGCGGCTTCGACACGCTGCTCGTCGGCGCGTTGCCTCCGCGCTCGCGGGTGCTCGACGTCGGTTGTGGTGACGGCGCCCTCGTCGAGCGGCTCGCTGCGAGCGGCCTCGACGCGGTCGGCGTCGACCCGAACGCCCCGGCGCGTCCCCGGCTGATCCGCGAGCGAGTCGAGGACGCGCAGTCGATCGGCCGCTTCGACGCCGTCTGCTCGGTGATGGCTCTCCACCACTCCGACCTCGAGCGCGTGGTCGCGGCGATCGTGTCTCTCCTCCGCCCGGGCGGCCGGCTGTTCGTCTCCGAGTTCTCGTGGGAGGGCTACGACGAGCGCGCAGCTGCCTGGGTGGCCGCCCACGGCGGGTCGAGGACGGTCGAGGACTGGCGGGCCGAGCACCACCACCTCCACACCGGCGACGTGGTTCAGACCGCGCTCGGCGAAGCCTTCGACACGCTCAGCCTGACCGAGCGCCCATACCTGGCGCGCATGCTCGACGAGCCAACGCTGGAGCGCGAGGAACAGCGGCTGATCGACGACGGAGCGCTGCCCGGCTTTGCCTGGTGGTACTGCGGCGTCCCGAAGAGCTAGAGGTTGCCGCGGAACGCCTGCTCGCGCTCGATCGAGACTGAGCACGCCCGAGCCAGACTGAAGTCAGGCATTACGCAGCTCTTCGAGTCCCTAGAGGTTTCCGCGGAGCGCTTGTTCGCGCTCAATTGACTCGAAGAGGGCCTTGAAGTTCCCCTCGCCGAACGTCGTCGCGCCGTGGCGCTCGATCACCTCGAAGAAGACGGTCGGCCGGTCCTGCGTCGTCTTGGTGAAGATCTGCAGCAGGTAGCCGTCCTCGTCGCGGTCGGCCAGGATCTTCAGCCGCTGCAGGTCGGAGTAGTCCTCGCCGATCTCGCCGACCCGGCCCTCGACTTCGTCGTAGTACGCGTCCGGGGTGTCGAGGAAGAGCACGCCGCGCTCCTTCATCCCCTCGACCGTGC
>DATIOF010000148.1:0-15208 GCA_035473395.1 Gaiellaceae bacterium | reverse complement strand
GATCACCTGCCCGTCCTGGCCGCCGCACTCGATCCCGGCCGCCGGTGCCGGGACGCCCACGGGGCTCTCCTTCGGCGCGGCCTCGGGGCACTACAGCTACGGCTGGCAGACCTCGAACACCTGGGCCGGAACCTGCCGCCGCTTCCAGCTCCAGCTGAACGACGGCACGGCCACGCTGCACACGGCCGACTTCATGTTCTTCAGCTAGGGCTCGACTTCGAGGGGAGCGGCCGCGCGCCGCTCCCCTCCTAGGTTCGCCGCTTCTCTCCCAGCCAGGCGTCGAGCTCGTTGCGACTGAAGAACAGCCGGCCCTCGACCTTGCTGTGCGGCACCTGGTGGAGGTGCTGCCGCAGCCAGCGGACCGAGACGCGCATGTACTCGGCGGCCTCGGCGGTCGTCATCCAGGGTGAGCCGTTCTGCAGGTGGATCCGCTCCGCCAGCGCCGACGCGAGAGCGTCGAGGTCCGCATGCGAGGCGTTGGTTTCGATCGATTGTGCCACCAGAGATCTCCTTCGTTTCGCCGTCTCCGCGACCACGCGCGGTGGTCGCCCGTCAGGCGGCGGCGGGAGGAGCGCGCCCGGCCTGCTGCGAGGCCAGGACGGGAAGTCGCGGCTCGGGCGTGTGGAACGGGCTGACGCGGAGCGGTTGCGGCTGTCGCGTCGAGCGCGGGCTGCGGCGAGCGAGCGTGCAGCCGAGCTGCTCGGCCGCGTGCAGGAGCGTGCGAACGAACCAGATCGCCACCAGGCCCCAGACGAGCTGCAGCGCGAGGCCGATTTGCACCACGGGCTCGAGCGCGGTCAGCCAGGCGATCTGGCCGTCGTGCACGAGTTGCTCCGCGTACTCCTGGACGAGGAAGCCGACCGCAGGGAGCGCGGCCAGCCGCCAGGAAGGCAGCGCCTGTAGCCCCTCGGCACGGAACGACGCGAGCACGCGGCGTCCGAGAATCGCAGCCGCCAGCACCACGACGACGGCGAAGAACGGCAGGGCGTAATCCTCGAGCATCTTCGAGAGGAGGCGGTGACGCGAATCCTGCGAATCGAGCAGTTGCGCGACCAGCGTGTGACCGTCGGCCTCCGCCACGAACAGCGCCGGCAGCGTCAGGAACCAGAACGTCCGCGCCCGCATGGACTCATCGTGGCACAGCTGAGCGGGTTACGGAAAAACTGCCGCAAACCGCCCCGATTTGCGCGTCACTGCAAGCGACGGACTGGGTACGATCACACCGCGCAAGAATGCTCTCCCCTCGAGATCGTTCGCGCGCAGCGGCGAGCCGGGCGATGCCTGGCTCGCCGTCGTTCAGGCGCCGGATGGCCGCACGGCGCCGACGAAACCGAAGGCGTAACCGGGCTGCGAGAGCGATGAGATCTTGACCACGTCGCCGGTGTGCGGAGCCTGGATGAAGCGGCCGCCGCCGATGTACATCCCCTCGTGCTGCGGCCCGCGGGAGCTCGGCTCGAAGAAGACCAGGTCGCCGGGCTGCAGCGCCCAGGGCGGGACGCGGGCGCCCTCGTAGAACTGCGAGCCCGTGTAGTGGGTCAGGTGGATCCCGAGCTGGGCGTAGACGTACATCGTCAGGCCCGAGCAGTCGAAGCCGGTGAGCGGGTCGGCGCCGCCCCAGACGTACGGCACGCCGAGATACTGGAGTGCGATCCGCACCGCGCGAGAGCCGAGCGAGCCGTTCGTCGGCACGTCGAGCAGCTGCGCCGCGGGCAGAGCGAGGTCGTCGAAGCCGGTGTCGGCGCCGTGCCCGGTCACTCCGAGCGCGAGCCACGAGAGCCGCGCGGCCTGGTGCGCGCGGTGCCTGGCAGGTAGCGCCGCGCGGGCGAGCCCGACGAGCACCTGGGAGCCCGGGTCTAGGCCGAGCGACGAGTCGCCGACGACCAGGCGCAGGCCGACGATGCCGCTGCCCTCGCCGGGGACGACCGCCTCCTGCAGGACGACCAGGTAGCTCGCGGGTCCCAGCGGGACGAGCGAGTTCGCGGTCGCAGCGACCGGCTTGCCGTTCACGGTCAGCCCGACGACACTCGCGCCGCGCAGCCCGTGGGCCGGGACGTAGACGCGCTCGGCGTAGACGAGGCCGCCCGCGAGCGAGACGCCGGTGAGCGAGACCCCGTGCGAGGTGCGCGTCGCCGAGTCGAAACGCAGCGACCAGCCACCGTCCTGTGACGAGGCGAAGGTGCCGACCGCGCCGGCGTCCGCGGTCAGATGGCCCTGAGCGTCGCGGATCTCGGCCACGCCGCCGAGCGCGGCGGGGGCGAGAACGGTCGCAGCCAGGGCGGCGAGCATCCCGAGAAGCAGCCGCCTGTGCATGGTCGGATGGTTGCACAGGACACGGAGGCCCGATGCCTTCTTGATGATAATGAGACGCGTTTTCAGTAAGCTCGGTGCATGCGAACCACACGCCAGCGGACGCTGCTGACCGAGCTCGTCTCGAAGCAGCAGCATGCGTTCACCGCCGAGGAGCTCTGGACCGCCGCGCGCGAGGCCGGTGGCCCGGTCGGCCTCGCGACCGTCTACCGGACGCTCGCGCTGCTCGAGACCGACGGCCGCGTGCGCCGTCTCGACCGGGGGCGCTTCATCGCCTGCGAGCCCGGCCACCACCACCATCTGGTCTGCACCTCCTGCGGAGCGGTCGAGGAGACCGAGCTCTGCTCGGCGCCGCCGGTGACCGAGGTCCGCAAGCGCCACGGCTTCGTCGTCCAGCACCACGAGGCCGACCTCTACGGCGTCTGCGGGAAGTGCGCGTGAGCTGGGTCGCGATCCCGCTCTCGCTCCTGACCGTCGTCTCGACGCTGATCGGCGGCCTGACCGCGTTGCGGATGCGGGCGCACCTGGAGACCGTGATGGCGCTGAGCGGCGGCGTCGTCGTGGCGGTCGCGCTCTTCGACGTCTTGCCCGAGGCGATCAACGGGATCGAGAACTCGAGGACCGTGACGACGCTGGTCGCCGCCGGTTTCCTCACGTTCTTCTTCTTCCAGCGCGCGCTCGTGCTGCATCACCGCGACGATCCCGACGAGGCCCGGGCACACCATCGTGTGGGCGCGCTCGGCGCGGCCGCGCTGTCGGTGCACAGCTTCATCGATGGTCTCGGGATCGGGCTCGCGTTCGGCGTCAGCACGCTCACTGGCGTGCTCGTGTTCGTGGCGGTGATCAGCCACGACTTCGCCGACGGGCTGAACACGGTCACGTTCGTGCTCCGCCAGCAGGGTGACAGGCGGCGGGCCCTGCGCTGGCTCGCCGCCGACGCGGCGGCGCCGTTCTTCGGCGCGATCGTCGGCACGATCGTGAGCGTCTCGGCCCAGAACCTCGCCTACCTGCTCGCCGTCTACGCCGGCTTCTTCCTCTACGTCGGCTCGTCCGACCTGCTGCCCGCGGCCCACGCCCGTACCTCGCCGCTGCGGATCGCGCTCACGCTCGCGGGCTTCGCGGCGACGTACGCGATCGTCACCGTGGCGTCACATTAAGGATGCGCCGCGGGCACCCAGTGCGGCCCGCCCCAGCTGAGGTCGTACGGGTAGTGGTGGATCACGTGGGCCCAGATCGTCCACGCGATCCAGCGGGAGGTGCCGTAGAAGAACGCGGCGCGATAGGCCACGATCAGTGCGCCGCGCGGGACCCAGCGGTTGAGCCAGGGCCAGAACGCGTCGGCCCGGTAGATGTAGTTGTCGAAGTAGTTGCTCGTCAGCACGCGCCAGCTCCACAAGCCGTAAACGACGAAGACGAGGTCCCACATGCTGCCGAGGCCGCTGAAGTACGCCGCCGCGTCGGTCATCCGCCCCGTCTGGCCCGCGTAGGCCCAGGCGCCGAGGTGGAAGTGGAACGTCCACGGGAAGAGCAACATCGTCCCGACGGTGTCGCCCGTGTCGGTGATCGCGTGCGCGGCCTGGCCGACGATGAAGCTGACGCCCCAGAGCTTCGAGCCGAAGACCTTCCAGATGACCAGGCCGACCGCGACGCCGTAGATGAACGAGTGCGTGAAGCCAAAGCCCGGCCAGCCGCGGTGGAACTGCGCGGGGTCGTGCGCCTTCAGGTCCCACGGGCCGAGATGGATCCCGTAGACGAACCACTTGGTCATCATGTCCGGCGAGTACGAGCCGATCAGGAGCGGCACGAACGCGAGCTTCAGGCCGACGTGCTTCTGGATCGCGTAGGGCTCGAGGTCGTGCGCCGCCCAGCTCATACGAGACGCCGGACGATCGTCGGCACCGCCCAGGCCGTGATCACCACGTACGCCAGGCCGACCCAGAACGAGAACAGGAAGTCGATCCAGGTCACGCCGATCGCGATGTAGACCGCAGCCGCCACGCAGTAGCCTCCGAAGACGCGCAGGTCGCGCCTCGTCGGGACGTCGAAGCTCAGTCGCAGTCGCACGTTCGCTGCCCGAGGAGGATGCGCCGGCCGCAGCCTGCGCAGACATTCTCAGCCCGGCGCGCCGCCCGGTGAAGGCGAGGCCAGGTCAGCAGCGCGCCGAGGGCGAGTGCGCCGAGGATGGCGGCGAGCTCGGGGTCGATCACGGGCGGGAGGCTAGCGGGAGGATCAGCTGATCGTCACGTCGAGCAGGTACGGGGTCGGAGCCTGGCGAGCCGTACGAGCGGGGAGTAGGATCAGTGTGTGTCCCAAGCCGATTTCCGGCGCGGGCATCTACCCGTGGCAGCCGCCGCCACGGCGGGGGTTGTGTTGATTGCGGCCGCGACCGTGTTCGCAGGCGCAGCGGCGAAGGCGAAACCGTACCCGCGGCACTGGCCGAACTCGCCCAGGCACCACCCGATCAACGCCGGTGCGCCGCGGGCATCGCCGAGTCTCTCGATGAACGTACGCGGGGGCCTCGCGGTCGCGGGCAACACGCTCCTGACCTGTCCGGGCAACGTCGCCGCCCGCCGGGGCGCTCGTGCCGCGGAGCCCTGCCTGAACGCCAACAACAACGACCAGGACATGAAGTACGTGAACGTCGATGCGGGCGGGCACTTCGACTCGAGCTCTGCGACGCTCAGCATCCCCTCGGACGCGCGCGTCGTCCGGGCGTACCTCTACTGGGGAGCGGATCTCGCTCCCGGGGTGCAGAACGGCCCCGAGGCCGCGGCACCGGGCGGAGCCACGCCGACGGGAAACACGCTCTGGAAGCGGTCGCTCTTGCGGGTCGGCACGGGCTCGTATGTCGCGATCGATGCCACGGACCCCTTGCGCAACGGTCTCTGGGCCGGCGTCAACAGTTGGTATTCGCAGCCCGGCAACCGGCCGGGGTTCGCCTACCAGGTGCGCGCGGACGTGACCACCGAGGTACGAGCCGGGATGCAGCTCACGAAACGTCGTGGTCGGGCGGGAGCCCATCTCCTCGCGGCGACCGTCGCGAACGTTCAGGCCGGCCGCGGCTACAACCGTCACGGTGGGTGGACGCTGCTGGTGGCCTGGGAGAGCCCGACCGCAGCGTGGCGCCACCTGTCCCTCTTCGACGGCTTCGACTTCGTCCAGGTCCAGGCGAACGAGCAGCTCGTCGTCGGCCCGCTGTCGTTCACCGGCTTCGAGACGCCGGCGAGCGGAGCGGTCGACGCCCACTTCGTCACCTGGACCTATGAAGGCGACCGGGCGATCACCGGCGACTACCTGGCGCTGGGTCGGCTCGGAGTCACGTGCGACCTGCTGCCCCACCGGTCGAACGCGGCGAATCCGGTCGACAACTTCTTCAACAGCAGCATCAGTAGCGGCGGGGTGAACGTCGCCGGCCGCACCCCGGGCTTCGTCAACCAGCTGGGGTTTGACCTTGACGCATCTCCGTTGCCCGAAGGTTCGATCCCCAACGCCGCAAAGGGCGCCGCGGCCTGCCTGGGCACGGTCGGCGACACCTACTTCTTCGGCGGCATCGCCTTCGACGTGCTCATTCGCGCTCCGAACGTGCACATCGCGAAGAGCGCGGACCGCACCGACGCCTCGCCCGGCGACGTCGTCTCGTACACGACGAGTGTGACCAACCCCGCGCGGACCCCCGACGATCCGTTGTACCCAACGCCGACGGTCCCGGCGACGAACCTCGTCGTCACCGACGTGCTTCCCTCGGGGCTCGATTTCGTCGACTTCGTCGCGAATCCGGGCGGCGTGTGCGCCTACGTGGCCGCGACTCGCGTGATCAGGTGCGACGTCGGCACCCTGGGCATCGGCGCCACGTTCGCCTACACGTACCACGCACGCGTGAACGGGGCAGCCCAGGGCGCGACGGCCGCACCGCTCGTGAATGCGGCCTGCTACGGCTCCAACTCCGAGGACCAGCCGGACGTGGCGTTCTCGGGCTGCGACGAGGCCACGATCGTGGTTCCGCCGAAGGCGGAGGTCGACCTCGGCGTTGTCAAGACCGTCTCGGCCGACCTCGTCGCTCCCGGAGCGACCTTGACCTGGCGCGTCGTCGGCACGAATCACGGCCCCGGAACCTCGACCGGCTTCGTCCTCGCCGATCAGCTTCCGGCCGGGGTGGGCTTCGTGAGCGCTACGGCGACTCCGCCACTCTCGTGCTCGACCCCCGCGGTCGGTTCGAGCGGAGCGGTGACCTGCACGGCCGCGAGCGTGCCCGCGGCGCCGGCGGCCGGCTCGAGCCTGACGCTCACGATCGTCGGGACCGTCCCGGCTGACGCGACCGACGGGCTCTTGCTCACAAACATCACGACGGTCAACGGCGACCAGGACGAGCCGGTTCCCGATCCGCATCCGAACCGCGACACGACCATCACGCGGGTCGTCGTTACTCCGCCTCCCGAGCCGCCTCCGCCGCCGCCGCCGCCGCCTCCCGGCCCGGACGGCCCACCGCCGCCTCCGGTGCCACCGCCTCCGCCGCCGTTCGTGCCACCGGGGCCGGCCGGCACCAAGCTTGCACTGCGGAAGCGTGCTGACACCAAGCGGGCTGCGCGCGGCGACACGATCACGTATCGCCTCCGGATCACCAACACCGGCGAGGCCGCGGCCCTCAAGGTGCAACTCTGCGACACGCCGCTACCCGGGCTCACCTTCGTCTCGACGCCCGGGTTCCACCGTAGTGGCACCCGGGTGTGCACGACCATCGCGCGCCTCGAGGTCGGGAAGTCGAAGACGCTCACGCTGACTGCGCGCGTCACAGCCCTGGCGTCCTCCTACGTCTTCAACCGTGCGCTTGTACAGGCGCGGAATGCCGGTGTGGCGCGGGCCAGCGCTGTCGTGCGGATCGTCGGGCAGGCGGGACCGTGCAAGCGTTTCTCGAGCCGCGCCGCACGGCTCTGCTGACGCGTAGAGTCGGCGCCGTGCTCAGCTTCGGACTGGTGGGAACCGGCAACTGGGCCGACGTCACCCACGCCGCAGGGATCGCGGCGCACCCGCAGGCAGAGCTCGTCGGCGTCTGGGGTCGCGACCCGGCGAAGGCGGCGGCGCTGGCCGCCAGGCACGGCGTGCGCGCGTTCGGCGACCTCGACGAGCTGATCGCCGCAGTCGACGCGGTGGCGTTCTCGGTCCCGCCCGACGTGCAGGCCGAGCTCGCGCTGCCTGCGGCCGAGGCGGGGAAGGCGCTGTTGCTCGAGAAGCCGCTGGCGCTGAGCGTCGAGGCGGCCGAGCGGCTCGTCGACGCGGTGCGGGCTCCAACGGTGGTCTTCTTCACCTTCCGGCTCGACCCGGGCCTCGCCGCCTGGTACCGCGAGGAGGTCGACGGCCGCAGCTGGGACGGCGCGAGCGTGCTCTACCTCGCCTCGATCTTCGAGCCGGGGAACCCGTTCGGTCACTCACCCTGGCGGAAGGAGCAAGGGGGGCTATGGGACGTTGGGCCGCACGCCCTGTCCGCGCTGCTGCCAGCGCTGGGGAAGGTCGAACAGGTCGAGGCGGTGCGCGGGCCGCGCGACGAGGTCCACCTGGCGCTCACGCACGAGTCCGGCGCTGCCAGCAGCGTGGCCCTGAGCCTGACGGCCCCGGCGGCGGTGAGCGAGGTCGTCTTCTGGGGCGCCGAGGGCCTCGTCCGCAGGCCCGACACCGGGGACGTCGACCTGCTTGCGGCCTATGGCGCGGCGATCGATGCGCTGCTCGCCGGAGAAACGACCTTCGACGCGCGCTTCGGTCTCGAGGTCGTGCGGGTCCTCGCGGCCGCCCAGTCCGAGCTCTAGTTCCCGCGGGTGAGCCGGGGCTACGGTTCCGGGTGATGCGCAGGCTCTCATTCCCCTTCTGGCTCGCGGGCGCGCGTTTGCGCCGGCGGGGCGGGCCGCTCGTGCTCGTCGTGCTCGGCCTTGCGGCGGCGACGGCGATGCTTGCGGCCGTGCTCGCCGGGACGGTGGCGGCGCAGGACCGCGAGGTCGGGCGCCAGGTCGGCGAGCTGCCCGCGAAGGTGCGCGCAGTGCGGGTGAACTGGTTCAGCGTCGGCGGGCAGGTCGCGCCGTACTCGAGTCTCGACAGGAACGTCCGCCGCCAGCTGGGGCGGGTGCTGCCCCAGCGCGCCACCGGCACCTCGCTCTACCGGGAGCATCAGTTCGGCGGGGCGCTGCTCAGCCTCGGCGCCGTCGACGACCTGGGCCGCTGGGTGCGCCTGCGTTCGGGCCGGCTGCCGCGCGTGTGCCGGCCGGAGCATTGCGAGGTGCTCGTCGTCAGGCGCGGCGGTCCGATCACGAACGTGCCCGGCCTGCGGCTCGTGCCGGTCGGCGAAGGCGACCTGCGCACGGCAACGCTGTTCGGAGACGCGATCCCGTCGCAGGACCTGGGCGAGTCGGCCTTCGTCGAGAAGATCCGCCGCTACCACCGGCCCGCGCCGCCGCCGCTCGTGCTGGCGAACGGCGTCGCCGCGCTCGACCAGTCGCCGGTGCTGCACGACGCCTACCGCAGCTACGGGTGGGTGGTTCCCCTCCGGCGCGGAACGGTGCGCTCCTGGTCGGCCGAGGCGCTCGCGACGCGGATCGAGCAGGCGCGCACGGCCTTTCAGGGCTCGAGCTTCGGCTTCGAGCTGACCGCGCCCACCGACGAGCTGCTCGCGGCGGTCGACTCGGCGCGCGTCGCAGGTCGCCGGCTCCTCTTGCTCGGCGGCGAGGCCGTGGCCCTGCTGCTCGCGTTCGCCGTGCTGGTGGCGGCGCGGCGGCGGCCCGACGCCGAGGCCCTGCTCGGGCGACTGCGTGCTGCCGGCGTCACGCGCTGGCAGAGCGGGCTCGTCGTGTTCCTCGAATCGCTGTGCGCGGCGCTGGCGGGAACGGTGCTCGGCTGGCTCGCCGGGTCGGCGGCGGCAGCGGCGATCGCGGGACGGAGCGGCGAGCCGGTCGGGTCGCTGCTGGCGCACTCGGTGCTCTCCGGGCACGGGCTCGTGATCGCGCTCGCCGTCGGGGCGGCCGCAGCGCTGGTGGTGACGCTCGCGCTCGTGATCGAGCCGTTGCGGCTGGGCGGGCTCGCGCTCTCGCCGCTGGACGTCGCGGCGCTCGGCGCGGTGCTGGCGGTCGTGATCGCCCTGGCGCGCGGCTCGGCTAATGCCTCCGAGCTGCTGGCCGCGAACGGGACCGGCCTCGTCCTGCTGCTCCTGCCGGCGCTCGTCGGCTTCGCCGCCGCCGTTGCCGTTGCGCGGCTGCTGCCGCTCGCGCTGCGCGGCCTCGAACGCGTCGTGCCGGAGCGCGCCCTCTCGCTGCGGCTCGCGGCGCTCGGCCTCGCGCGGCGGCCCGGCTACGCGGCGGTCGCGGTCGCGTTCGTCGTGGTCTCGGTCGGCTTCGCGCTGTTCGCGTCGTCCTACCGTTCGACGCTCGTGACCGCCCAGCGGCAGGAGGCGGCCTTCGCCGTGCCGGCGGACGAGATCGTCGGCGAGGACCTGGCGCAGCTGATCCCGGTGCGCTCGGTGGTGACCCCGCCGGTCGAGCGCTCGCTGGGCGCCCGCGTGAGCCGGGTGACGCGCGTGGCCGGCAGCATCGCCGGCGCGGACGTGACCGGGATCACGGTGCTCGGCCTGCCGCGACCCACGCTCGCCGGAATCGGCGGCTGGCGCTCCGACTTCGCCTCGGCCGGTCCGCCGGAGCTCGCGCGCGATGTCGACCCCGGCCGGCCGGTGGCGCTGCGCGGGCCGCGGATCCCGGCTGGCGCGCGGCAGCTGTCCCTGCGGATGGTCGTCCACCGCACGCAGCTCGGGCTCGTCGCCTACGTCGCCGCCCCGGACGGCTCGTTCGTCCCGATTCGCCTGGCTCGCAACGAGGGGCAGCGCCCGACCGTGCTGGCCGCCCGGGTGCCGGCGGCCGCGCGCGGCGGCAGGCTTGTCGCGTTCCGGCTCGAGCCGCCTCCCAAGCTCGAGGAGCGCGGCGCCGACTCCGGCGCTCCCGCGGTCGGCGCCGTGGAGCTCGGGCCGCCCCGCGTGGACGGCCGGCCACTGACCGACTACGGCGACTGGCTCGGCACCGTCGGCGTCGACCGCCTCACGCGCCGCGGCGCGCTGCGCTTCCACGTCACGCTCACCAACGAGGTCGACACCTACCTTCGCCCGCGCCAGCCGGCGGACGGCCTGCAGATCCCCGCGGTCGTCTCGCCCTTCCTGAACACGCTGGCCGGGCCCGACCGCGTCCTCGGCGTGACCGTCAACGGCGAGCAGCTCCAGTTCCGCGTCGCGGCAGTCGCCGAGCGCTTCCCGGGCATCTCGCAGAGCCAGACCTCGGACTTCATGGTCGTTGACCAGCCGGCGCTCGACAGCGCGCTCAACACCTCGACCCCCGGCACCGGCTTTGCCACCGAGCTCTGGCTGAACACCGACTCGTCGCGGCGCGCGGCCTTGGAGGCCCGACTGCGCAAGCCGCCGTTCACGGCGCTCGCGGTCTCCTCACGCTCCCAGCTCGAGCACTCGCTGCGCGCCGAGCCGGTCGCCCGCGCCGCGCTGGCGATGCTGGAGACCGCGGCGCTGACGGCGATCGTGCTCGCGGTGCTCGGCCTCGTGCTCGGCACGCTCAGCGAGCGCCGCGACGAAGCCGCCGAGCTGTTCGACCTCGAGGCCCAGGGTGTCGCGCCGGCAAGCCTGCGCAGGCAGCTGCGGCTCCGGGCCTCGCTGGCCGGCCTGGCCGGGGCGATCGGCGGGATCGCCACCGGCGTCGTGCTCTCGCTGCTCGTCGTTCGCTTCGTCGAGCTGACCGCGAACGCGACCTCGCCGGAGCCGCCGCTCGAGCTCGTTCCGGACTGGCCGCTGCTCGCGCTCGCAGGCGGCCTTGCGGCGGTGGCGGGGATCGCGCTCGTCGGCGCCGCGACCTGGCGCGCCTTCCGCGGCCGGGTGCCCGCTCGCTACGGAGGCGCCGCGTGAGCCTCGCGGTCGAGGCCCAGGACCTCTTCCGCGTCCACTCGACTCCCGAGGGCGACGCGGCGGCGCTGCAGGGACTGACCCTGAGCGTCGCCGAAGGCGAGATCTTGACCGTGCTCGGCCCGAGCGGCGCGGGCAAGACCTCGTTCCTGCGCATCCTCGCCGGGCTCGACCTGCCCTCGGCCGGGACGATCCGCGTCTTCGGTGAGAACCTGCGGACGATCAACCGGCCGCGGTACCGCTCTCGGGTCGTGGGCTACCTGGACCAGCACTACGAGCGGGCGCTCGCGCCTGAGCTGACCGCGCGCGAGCTGGTCGGGCTGCGGCTCCGCGCCGAAGGCCGCGAGTGGGCCACGCGCGCCGAGGAACTGCTCCGCGCGGTCGGCCTGGGCGAGAAGCTCGGCTCCCGGCCCGCGCAGCTCTCCGGCGGCGAGCAGCAGCGGGTCGCGCTCTGCGCGGCGCTGGCGCACCGGCCGCGGCTGCTGCTCGCGGACGAGCCGACCGGCGAGCTCGACGAGGCGAGCGCCGGCCTCGTCTACGACGCGATCGCGGAGCTCGCGGAGGCCGAGAACTGCACGGTCGTGATCGTCAGCCATGACCCAGCCTCGACCGCGATCGCCGACCGCTTCGTCCACATCCGCGACGGGCGCGTCAGCGAGGAGACGGTCGCAGGGGAGGGGTCGATCGTCGTCGGCCGAGGCGGCTGGCTGCGGCTGCCGCAGGAGTTCCTCGAGCGCGCCGGGATCGGCACGCGTGCCGCGGCCTCGCTGGAGGACGGACGGATCGTCGTCAGCGCCGCGGGCGGCGACGGGGTGCGGCCCGAGCCGGAGCTCGCGCCGCTCGAGCCTGTGCCGGCAGGCGCACCCGTGGCCGTGCTGCGCGGAGTCGTCAAGACGCACGGTCACGGGGCGGCCGCCGCACGCGTGTTCGCCGGCCTCGACGCCGAGTTCCCGGGCGCCCGCCTGACCGCCGTCACCGGGCCGTCGGGCTCGGGCAAGACGACGCTGCTCCACCTGCTTGCCGGGCTCGATCTGCCCGACGCCGGCGAGGTGCTCGTCGGCGACACCGCCGTGAACGCGCTCGACCGGACCGCGCGCGCGGAGCTGCGCCGCCACGAGGTCGCGCTGGTGCCGCAGCAGAGCGGCCTCGTCCCGTTCCTCAGCGCCCGCGAGAACGTCGAGCTCGGCCAGGAGATCCGCGGGCTGGACGGCGACCCGCACGAGGTGCTTGCGTCGGTCGGGCTCGCCGAGCGCGCGGGCCAGCGGGTCTCGCGGCTCTCGGCCGGCGAGCAGGTCCGCGTCGCGGTTGCGCGGGCCCTGGCGGCGCGACCGGCGCTGCTACTGGTCGACGAGCCGACCGCCAGGCTCGACCAGGCGAACGCGCTCCGGCTCGCTGCACTGCTGACGACGCTCGCACGCGAGACCGGGGCGGCGGTCGTTTGCGCCACGCACGACCCGGTCGTGCTCGAGCAGGCCGACGCCGAGCTGGCCCTGGCCGCGGAGCCGGTCGCAGTAGGCTGAGCGCGTGGAAGGGATCAGCCTCGAAGAGCTCCAGCTCGCGGCGCGCAACCACGGCATGCCGCTCGAGGCGCTGCGCTACCCGGTCACGCCGGTCGGGCTGCACTACCTGCTGATCCACTACGACGTCCCGGTCGTCGACCCCGACGGCTGGCGGCTTGCGATCGGAGGGCTCGAGCTGTCGCTCGACGACCTGCGCGCCCGTCCCGTGGCCGAGCATACGGTGACGATGGAGTGTGCCGGCAACGGCCGCGCCCGGCTCGAGCCGCGTCCGGTCAGCCAGCCCTGGCTGCTCGAGGCCGTCGGCACCGCGCGCTGGCGCGGGACGCCGCTCGCGCCGCTGCTGGAGGAGGCGGGCATCCCGGAGGGCGCGGTCGAAGTGCTCTTCACCGGGCTCGACCGCGGCATCGAGGGCGGCGACGAGCAGGCCTTCCAGCGCGCGCTGCCGGTCGACGAGGCCCTACGCGACGAGGTGCTGCTCGCCTACGAGATGAACGGCGCGCCGCTGCCGCCGCAGCACGGTTTCCCGCTGCGCCTGGTCGTCCCCGGCTGGTACGGGATGACGAACGTGAAGTGGCTCTCGCGGATCGAGTTCCTCGCCGAGCCGTTCGCCGGCTACCAGCAGTCGTGGTCGTATCGCGTGCGGCAGTCGGAGGACGAGGTGGGCGAGCCGCTGCAGCGGATGCAGCCGCGCTCGCTGCTCGTGCCGCCGGGGATCCCGGAGTTCATGACGCGTGAGCGCATGGTCGCGGCGGGCGAGGTTTTGCTCGAAGGCCGGGCGTGGTCGGGCCAGGCGCCGGTCGCGTCGGTCGAGGTCAGCGACGACGGCGGCTCGACCTGGTCCGCCGCAGAGCTCGAGCCGGCCGGCGAGCCGTGGGCCTGGCGCGGCTTCACCTACCACTGGGAGGCGAAGCCCGGCGAGCACGTTCTTTGCTCACGCGCGCGCGACGAGGCCGGCAACGAGCAGCCGGTCGAGCCGTCCTGGAACCTCGGCGGCTACGCGAACAACGCCGTGCAGCGGGTGCAAGTGACCGTCATCGGCTGACGCCCGTCCTCGCCGGCCCGCGAATGGGCTACGACGATCCTTGCTCGCGCCTGGCTTCTTCCTCCATGCGCTCGAGCCGTGTGTAGTAGTCAGGGAACTCGTTCAGATGGGCGAGGGCGATCTTGCCGGTCACGATCTCGTCGTCATCAGTCACGTTCGTCGCCGGGTCGTGCAGGCCATGCTCGAGCTCGACATCCATCCCGGACCGGAACTGCTCGACGTCGAACGTCGCCGAAGCCCAGTCGATCCCGATCTGCTCGCCGATCCGGCGCGCCTCCTCGGCGCTGAACCTCTTCATCAGCCACGGGCAATTCTACGCCGCCCGCCGGCCGAGGGCTGGACCCGCTGCAACCCTGTCCCCTGGAACCTCAACCGTCACGCCCTGAGCGTCAGCGCGACCGCCGCGAACGCAAGCACCAGAGCCAGCCCGACGACCAGACTTCCGTAGAGAGAACTCCTCACGACCCTTCCTCCTTCGCCGTCCCCGTTCCGCGCACGGTAGGTGGGGCCTCGGACGGAGGCATCCCTCAGCCGGGGGGTCTCAGCACCGCGAACTGGTCGGTGATCTCGAGCCGCCGCGAGCGGAAGCGGTAGCACGCGGCCGGCCGCCCGCCGGCGCGGCCGGGCTCTCGCCGCTCACCCGTGGCCTCGAGCACGCCGCGCCTGAGCAAGACCCGCTGCAGGTTCGTCGCCGAGACCTCGTGACCGAGCGCGGCGACGTACAGCTCGCGCAGCTCGGAGATCGTGAAGACTGGCTGCGCCAGCGCGAAGGCGATGTTCGTGTACGACAGCTTCGCCCGCAGCCGCTCGCGGCCGGCGAGCACGATCGCGCGATGGTCGTAGGCGAGCTCCGGCAGGCGCGAAACCGGGTGCCAGCGCGTGTCCTCGGGGACGACCGGATCGAGGTCGGCAGGGACGAGTCCGAGGTAGGCGGTAGCCAGCTCCCACTCGAGCGGATTGCGCTTCGGGTCGCTGAGCGTCTCGAGCTGCTCGAGGTGCGCGAGCTCGCGGACGTCCACCTTCTGGGCGAGGTGGCCTCGGATCGACTGCTCGAGCGTCTCGCCGGGCTCGAGGTAGCCGCCCGGGAGGGACCACGCGCCGAGGAACGGCTTTCGCGCCCGCTCCCACAGCAGCACCTGCAGCCGGCCCTCGCGGACCTGCAGCACGACGGCCAGCGTGACGTGAGCCGGGCGTGCGGTGGTAGACTCCCGCCGAGGTTTTCGCTCCATAGGCGAAAACTACCCGAAGATGACCACAGTCACCGTTACAGCTCCCGCCCGGGACGTCGAGCAGGTCCTCCGCGAAGGCGGCCTCTCGCGCTTCCACAAGAAGGCGATCCTCGTCACCGGAGCCGCCTGGACCTTCGTGGCGATGGAGATCCTGCTCGTCGGCTTCGTCGCGCCGATCTTC
>DATIOF010000147.1:0-4007 GCA_035473395.1 Gaiellaceae bacterium | reverse complement strand
GCGACGATCGCCTCCTCCTGGCCGATCACGCGCTTGTGCAGCTCGTCCTCCATGCGGATCAGCTTCTGCGACTCGGCCTCGGTCAGCTTGAAGACCGGGATGCCCGTCCACATCGAGACGATGTCGGCGATCTCCTCCTCGCCGATCTCGGGCTGCTCGCCGGCGCCTTCCTCGGCGCGCCAGTTCTCCTCGAGCTCACGCTTCTTCTGCGTCAGCTTGCGCTCCTTGTCGCGCAGCGAGGCGGCCTTCTCGAACTCCTGGGCCTCGATCGAGGCCTCCTTGTCCTTGCGCACCTTCTCGATCTCGTCCTCGAGCTCGCGGTAGCGCGGCGGCGCGCTCATGGTCTTGATGCGCATGCGCGAGGCGGCCTCGTCGATCAGGTCGATCGCCTTGTCGGGCAGGTGGCGGTCCTGGATGTAGCGGTCGGCCAGCACGGCCGAGGCGGTGAGCGCCTCGTCGGAGATCTTGCAGCGGTGATGCGCCTCGTAACGGTCGCGCAGGCCGCGCAGGATCTGGACGGTGTCGTCCACCGACGGCTCGTCGACGCGGATCTGCTGGAAGCGCCGCTCGAGGGCGGCGTCGCGCTCGAGGTACTTGCGGTACTCGTCGAGCGTGGTCGCGCCGATCGTCTGCAGCTCGCCTCGCGCCAGGGCCGGCTTCAGGATCGAGGCCGCGTCGATCGCGCCCTCGGCCGCGCCGGCGCCGACGAGGTTGTGCAGCTCGTCGATGAACAGGATGATGTCGCCGCGCTGGGTGATCTCCTTCATCACCTTCTTCAGGCGCTCCTCGAACTCACCGCGGTACTTCGACCCGGCGACCAGCGCCGCGAGGTCGAGCGTGTAGATCTGCTTGCCCTTCAGGAGCTCGGGCACCGCGTTCGAGGAGATGCGGGCGGCGAGGCCCTCGACGACGGCGGTCTTGCCGACGCCCGGCTCGCCGATCAGCACGGGGTTGTTCTTCGTGCGCCGCGAGAGGATCTGCATCACGCGCTCGATCTCGGTCTGACGGCCGACGACGGGGTCGAGCTTGCCCTCGGCCGCGAGCTTGGTCAGGTTGCGGCCGAACTGGTCGAGCAGCTTCGAGCTCTTCGACTTCTCGCCCGGGGCGCCGCCACCGGCGCCCTGCTGCCGGCGGCCGGGGCCGGAGAGCATGCGGATGATCTCATTGCGAATCTTCTCGGCGTCGGCATCGAAGTCGAGCAGGATGCGCGCCGCGACGCCCTCGTTCTCGCGCACGAGGCCGAGCAGGATGTGCTCGGTGCCGATGTAGTTGTGTCCCAGGGAGAGCGCCTCGCGCAGCGCCAGCTCGAGCACCTTCTTCGCGCGCGGGGTGAACGGGATCTGGCCGGTCGTGACCTCGTCGCCCTGGCCGACGATGCGGGCGACCTGGGCGCGCACCTCCTCGACCGTGATGTCGAGCGACTCCAGCACGCGGGCGGCAAGCCCCTCTTCCTCGCGGAGCAGGCCGAGCAGAATGTGCTCAGTGCCGATGTAGTTGTGCTTGAGCGCCCGAGCCTCGTCCTGGGCCAAGACCACTACCTGGCGGGCTCGTTCGGTGAAGCGTTCGAACAAAGTCGCTTCTTCCTTCCTCCGCGTACGCCGCGGAATGGCTGAGGCGCCCATCGTAGCGAACGGGTCGGGGGGTGGCGCCACCTCGAATGGGGCGTTCGACAGCCGTATCTTTTTGCCTCCAAATGGCGTTAAATGGGCCTCAAGGGGATGGGTCGTAGATTGCTGTCACTGCTGTTGTTCGTCGCCGGCTACCTGGTCCTGGCCACGCTGGACCCGCTGGTCGCGGCGGGGCCTGCGCTCACCAGCTTCGTCGCTGCGTCGCTCCTGCTTGCGCGGGAACCGGCGGCCGCTCGCATCTAGGTAAGCGAGGCGGCCGCCCCGGGCGGCGGGGCGGCGCCTCGTCTAGTACGAGCTACCCGATCAGCTCGTAGTGCGCGGTGGCCGACTCGAGCAGCTTCAGCTTGAAGCCGTCACCGATCAGCTTGCACTTCATCGCCACCGCGTCGCCGACGTGGAAGGCGCTCAGGTCGGCGCCGGCGGCGACCGGGCACGCAACGGGGTCGTCGCGACCTGCGACGTCCACGCTGATTTGCGTGCTGTTCAGGTCGTGAATCGTGCCGTGGACGATGAACCACGACCCTTCAGGCGAGACCGACGCATGGTCGGAGATCAGCGCCTTGAGGGTGTAGCCGCCGTCCTCGTTCGGGACGCAGTACATCTTGACGACGTCTCCCTCGACGAAGCCGAGCAGATCCATGCCGGCCGGCACGTCGCAGGAGACCGGGTCCTCGTGGCCGTCGACCTCGACGCCGACCTGGTCGGAGCCCAGCGAAACGATCGTGCCGTGCACGCCGATCGGCCCGTCGCCCGGAGGCGGCGGCGGCGCGTCCTTGTGCTTGATCGCGACGAGGACGAACCGGCCCTCGGTGTACTTGCAGGTCACGTAGACCCACTGGCCGACCTCGAAGCCGCTCAGGTCGACACTGCCGGGCTTGAAGGTGCAGCGCACCGGCTCGGGCCGTTCCTGAACCTTGACCGAGAGTCCGTCGGCGCCGATCGCGCTCAGGACTCCCGGAACCGAGAACTGTTCCTTGCCGATGTCGACCTTGCCGTCGTCGTCGCCATCGCCGGGCTTGTTCTCGCTCTCGCCCCTGACGAGGGTGAAGGAGCCGTCGTCCTCGACGGTCACGACCAGTGCGACCTCGTCGCCGGCCTGGAAGTCGGGCGCCTGGACGTCGCCTGGCACGTTCACGAAGACGCGGCCCTTGTGGATCACCGCGAGCTCGATCGTGCCCTGCTCGTCCGTCGAGAGGTAGATCCCCTCGAGCACGAGCTGCCCGTCGTGGCCGACCTTGTCGACGTCCTCGTTGCGGGTCTCCGGGTTACCGCCCTTGAAGTGGACGTCACAGTCGACCCGGTCGCCGGGCTGGAGCCCGGTTCCATCGGACGCGCCTTTCTTGCCCGCCAGGCGCAACGCGAAGACGCTGCCGCCGGCAGACATCACGAGCCGCCCGGCCAGCTGCCGGACGACCGTGCCGCGGACGTGTGTGCCCCGGGCCTTGCCGACCCTGCGGACGGCGGCCGCGGAGTACGTTCCGTCGGGAAGCTTCGAGCCGCGCACGGCGACCATGCTGCCGACGCGGAAGCGATTGAAGTTCGTGTGCAGGCGCACCGTGCGGACGGTCCCGTCCTTCGACGCGGTGACCAGCGCCTTGCGGGCCGTGTCCTTGGCGACTACCGCGCCGCGAAACGTCGTTGCCCCCGCGGTGGCCGGGAGCACGACTGCCAGCGCTGCGATTGATGCTGCAAGAAGCAGTAGGTACCGCTTCATTCGTTGCCTCCTCTCGACCGTCGAGCCGGCCGAGGGGTCGTTACCCCGGCCGGCTCGGCGGTGCGTTTCTTTCGGCGGCGGTCGGGCGGCTACCGCACTCCTGCTCGAGGCATCCATCGGCGGCGCAGGCCCGCTGCTCGCGCGGAATCCCTCCGCCGAGCCACCACAATCGAGGGATGTGAGGCGGTTACTCCGCCAGCGCGAAGTAGCTGAGCACGGCCCAGAGCGTCATCAGCAGGATCTTGACGTCGAGCCAGAGCGACCAGTTCTCGATGTAGTAGTTGTCCCACTCGACCCGGTCGCTGAGCGAGGTCTTGCCGCGGAGGCCGTGCACCTGCGCCCAGCCGGTGATCCCGGACTTGACGCGATGGCGGTCGCCGTACCGGTAGACGTTGTCCTCGAACAGGCGAACGAAGTCGGGCCGCTCGGGGCGAGGCCCGATCAGGCTCATGTCGCCCTTCAGAACGGTCAGCAGCTGCGGCAGCTCGTCCAGCGAGGTGCGTCGCAGGAAGGTGCCGAAGCGAGTCCGCCGATCGTCGCCCTCGATGCCGCCCGGCGCCGTGTCGTGCGGCAGGTCCGGCACCACGACCGGCTCGGCCGGTGCGCGCATCGAGCGGAACTTGAGCATCTCGAACTCGGTGCCGTCGCGGCCGATACGCGGCTGG
>DATIOF010000146.1:0-2643 GCA_035473395.1 Gaiellaceae bacterium | reverse complement strand
CGGCCGTCTCCCGCGGGACGTGCTCGGCGAACAGGATCGAGCCGTAGGTCGTGACGAGCCCGGCCGTGTCGAAGAGGTCCTTGACCGCGAGCGGGATCCCCTCGTCCGGCTGCTCCGGGCGGGCGAGGAAGATGCCCTCGGGCGGGCTCAGAAGACGGCGAGGTAGATGAAACCGACCGCGAAGGTCAGCGCGACCAGCACCAGGAAGAGGCCGAACAGCGCGAGGCCGATCCTCGTGTTCTCGCGCTCGAACTCCGGCCCGTGCTCGCTCATCAGAGCAGCGGGTCGACGGCGAGCGCGACGAACAGCAGCGCCAGGTAGAGGAGCGAGTACTTGAAGAGCGCGCCCGCGCGGGCGGTGGTGGTCTCGCGCCGCAGCCGCCACGCGAAGCGCAGGAAGATCGCGCCGAGCAGGAGAGCCGCGACGAGGTAGGCCACGCCCGCGGTGTGCCAGGCGAACGGCAGCAGCGTCACCGCGACGAGCACCAGCGAGTACCAGACGATCTGCCTCGCGGTCTCGTCGTCGCCGCGGACGACCGGCAGCATCGGCACGCGCGCCGCGGCGTAGTCGCGCTTGATCACGAGTGCGAGTGCCCAGAAGTGCGGCGGCGTCCAGAAGAAGACGATCAGGAACAGGAACAGCGCGGGAATGCTCAGGTTGCCCGTGGCGGCCGCCCAGCCGACGAGCGGCGGGACCGCGCCGGCCGCGCCGCCGATGACGATGTTCTGCGGCGTCGAGCGCTTCAACCAGCGCGTGTAGACGAGCACGTAGAAGAGGCCGCCGACGAGCGCGAGCACCGCGGTCAGCACGTTCACCAGCGAGGCCAGCAAGACGAACGAGAACGCCATCAGCGCCAGGCCGAACTCGACAGCCCGCTCGGGCGTCACCCGCTCCTCGGCGACCGGGCGGTGTCCCGTCCGGTGCATCAAGCGGTCGAGGTCGCGGTCGAGCACGTGGTTGAGCGCACTCGACCCGCCGCAGGCAAGCGCGAGGCCGGCCATCGTGACCGCGAAGAGGCCGAGCGGCGGCACGCCCTCCGCGCCGACGAACATCCCCGCCGCGCCGGTGAGCAGCAGCAGCGTCATGATCCGCGGCTTCGTCAGCGTGATGTAGTCGCGCCACGGGGCCGGTGCGACGGGCTCGCCGCGGAACGTCTCTGCCGTGACGACCAGGGTCGCCGCGAGCGAGAGGCCGGCGAGCGCAAGATGCGCGGGCTTCGAGATCACGAGCGCGGCTGCCAGGAACGCGAGCAACGCGGTCAGCGCGGGCACGAGCAGCCGTCGGTACTCGACCCAGGCGGCGGCCACGAGCGCCACCAGCGTCGGCAGGGCCAGCGCGGCGAGGCCGCGGTGGGCGGCGCCGAGCTCCAGCGCTCCGCTCACCACGGCGGCGCAACAGGCGGCGGCGGCGAACAGCGCGGTCAGCCGGAGCCAGGGGCCGGGGCGCAGCTCAGGCACGGGCCTCCGCGATCCGCCGTCGCAGGTCGCGCAGCGGCCGGGCGCTGGTCACGTAGGGGACCTGGTCGAAGTTGTGCGCAGGCGGCGGCGAGCTCGTGTACCACTCGAGCGTGTCGGCCAGCCAAGGATCGTTGACGGCGCGGGCGCCGGAGCGGTGGGTCTTGAGCACGTTCCAGGCGAAGACGAGGATGCCGAGCGACATGATCCCCGACCCGATCGTCGAGGTCAGGTTGTACCACTCCCACGCGCCGCCGTAGTGGTACGTGTAGATGCGTCGCGGCATCCCGAGCAGGCCGAGAAAGTGCATCGGGAAGAAGGTCAGGTTCATGCCGACGAAGATCAGCCAGAAGCTGACCTTGCCGAGCGGCTCGCTGAGCAGCTTGCCGAAGATCTTCGGCCACCAGTAGTGCAGCGCGGCGAAGACGGCGAAGATCGAGCCGCCGAAGAGCACGTAGTGGAGGTGGGCGACGATGAAGTACGTGTCCGTCACCTGCCAGTCGAACGGGTACGCGGCAACGAAGATCCCCGACAGGCCGCCGATCGTGAAGATCGCGATGAAGCCGAGCGCGAACAGCATCGGCGTGTCGAAGTGCAGGTTCCCGCGCCAGGTGGTGGCGAGCCAGTTGAAGATCTTGATTCCGGTAGGCACGGCGATGACCATCGACGAGATCATGAAAAAGCCCTGCAAATAATGCGGAAGCCCGACCGCGAACATGTGGTGGGCCCAGACGAGCATCGACAGGAACCCGATCGCCAGCGTCGAGAGCACGATCGCCGTGTAGCCGAAGATCGGCTTGCGCGAGAAGACGGGGAGCACCTCGGAGACGACCCCCATCGCGGGCAGGATCATGATGTAGACCTCGGGGTGGCCGAAGAACCAGAAGACGTGCTGGTAGAGCAGTGCGCTGCCGCCCTCGTTCGGGATGAAGAAGTGCGTGCCGGCCTGCCGGTCGAGCAGCAGCATCGTCAGCCCGGCCGAGAGCGCGGGTAGCGCGACCACGAGCAGGGCCGCGTAGACCTCGATCGACCAGACGAACAGCGGCAACCGCATCCAGGTCATCCCCGGAGCGCGGAGGCGCTGGATCGTCACCAGGAAGTTGATCGCGCCCGCGAGCGAGGACAGCGTCAGCACGTGCAGCGACAGGATCCAGAGGTCGATCCCGTGACCGGGGGTGTAGGGCGCCTC
>DATIOF010000145.1:0-7335 GCA_035473395.1 Gaiellaceae bacterium | reverse complement strand
CTTCTGGGAGGCGATGCTCGTCCCGCTCTACTTCCTGGTCGGCGTCTGGGGCGGAGCGGGCCGGCTGCGAGCGACGCTGCTGTTCGTGATCTACACGATGGCCGGCTCGCTCCTGATGCTGGCCGCGATCATCGCGCTCGGGCTCTCGCAGGGCACCTTCGACCTCGTCCACTCGGGGACCAGCAACAGCGACTGGATCTTCCTCGGCTTCGTCGCGGCGTTCGCGGTCAAGGCGCCGCTCTTCCCGTTCCACGCCTGGCTGCCCGAGACCTACCGCGAGTCGTCGCCCGAGGTCGCTGCGGTGCTGAGCGGCGTCGTCTCCAAGGCGGCCGCGTACGGCTTCCTGCGGATCGCGATCGCCAAGTTCCCCGGGCCCGTCTCGGACTTCCGGACGCCGATCCTCGTGCTCGCGGCCGTCGGCTTGATCTACGGCTCGCTGCTCGCCTTCCGCGCGCCCGACCTGCGCGGCGTGATCGCCTACTCGAGCCTCGCGCAGATGGGCCTGATCACGCTCGGCCTGTTCGCGGTCAACGGCCTGGGCCTGAACGGCGCCGTGCTGCAGATGGTCAACCACGGGCTGATCTCGGCCGCGCTCTTCCTGCTCGCCGGCGGGATCGAGCGCCGCGCCGCGACCGGCCAGCTGTCCGCGCTCGGCGGCATGGCCCGCGGCCGGCCCGCGCTCGCGACCGTGCTGATGACGACCGGCGTGATCGCGCTCGCCGTGCCCGGCTCCGCAGCCTTCGCCGGTGAGTTCGAGATCCTGGCCGGCGTCTTCCAGACCGGCTGGGGCTATGCGGTCGCCGGCGCGGTGGCGATCGTGCTCGCGGCGATGTACATGCTGCGGCTGATCTCGGCCGTCCTGCACAAGTCGCCGGGGCCGGCGGTCACCGAGGCAGCGCTCGACCTGCGTCCCGCCGAGCTCGGGATCGTCGTCCCGCTGGTCGCGATCCTGCTCGTGCTGTCCGCCTGGCCGGCCGCGATCACCGAGCGGTCGTTCGGCGCCCAGAACGCCGTCAGCTCGCTCAGACAGGCGCTGCCGTGATCGCCTCGCTCGCCACCCCGCACATCGACTGGTTCGCGCTCTCGCCGACGCTGGCGCTGCTCGCGGCCGGCGCGGTCAGCCTGCTCTGCGCGGTCTTCGTCCCACGCGGCGACCGTCGGATCGTCACGTCAGTCGTCTGCGTGCTCGGCTTCACGGGCGCGTTGGTCGCGGGGGCACTCCTCTTCGCCCACAGCGCCGACGGCCATGGCGTGATCGCCGACGTGATCCAGCGCGACCGGCTCGGCGCGCTGACCACGATGATCGTCGCCGGCTCCGGGATCCTCGCGGTCGCCACCTCGTTCGCGGAGCCGATGAGCGACGACCACATCGCCGAGTACTTCGCGCTCCTGGCCTGGGCGGGCGCGGGCATGGCCTTCCTCGCCACGGCGAGCACGCTGATGACGCTCTTCCTCGGGCTCGAGTGGTTCTCGATCAGCCTCTACATCCTCTGCGCGATCGACCGCGAGCTGGCCGGTTCGCTCGAGGCCGGGCTCAAGTACCTGATCGTCGGCGGCTTCGGCTCCGCGCTGCTGCTCTTCGGCTCCGCGCTCGTCTACGGCGCGACCGGCAAGCTCGAGTTCCACCAGATCGCGCAGGTCGTCCAGCAGCAGAGCCTCAGCCACGACGCGCTGCTCGTCGCCGGGCTCGCATTCATGATCGCCGGGCTCGGGTTCAAGGCCTCCGCGGCGCCGTTCCACATGTGGACGCCCGACGTCTACGAGGGCGCGCCGACGCCGGTGACCGCGTTCATGTCGGCCGCGACGAAGGCGGTCGCGCTCGTCGTGATGCTGCGCGTGCTCACGACCGCCTTCCCGCAGGAGGCGCATCTCTGGACGATCGCCGTCGCCGTGATGGCCGTGGCCTCGCTCGCGGTCGGGAACCTGGCGGCGCTCGTGCAGACGCGCGTGAAGCGGATGCTCGCCTACTCGTCGATCTCGCACGCCGGCTTCATGCTGATCGCAATCGCCTCGAACAACGCGCTCGGCGGTCGCGCGCTCCTCTACTACCTGATCCCTTACGCCGCGATGTCCGTCGGCTCGTTCGCGGTCGTCGCCGCGCGCGAGCGCGAGCTCAACCGGCCGGTCACGATCGAGAACCTGGCCGGCTTCGGCTGGGAGCGGCCGCTGCTCGGCGGCGGGATGACCGTCTTCATGCTCGGCTTCGCGGGCTTCCCGCTGACCGGCGGCTTCGTCGGCAAGTTCTATCTCTTCGCCGCCGCGTACGACCGTGGCTGGATCTGGCTGATCATCGTCGGCGTGGCCGCGACGGCGGTCAGCCTCTACTACTACCTCGGCGTGATCCGGGCGATGTACTTCCGGCCCTCGGAGGAGCTGCAGCTGGCACCGGTGGCGGGAGGCTCGCCGCCGCGCGAGCTCGTGCTGCAGACCGCCGTGACCGCGGCGCTCGTCGTCACGGTTGGCTCGTTCTTCGCGGTGCAGCCGCTGATCGACGCAGCGCGGCACGCGACCGAGTTCCTGTTCCTCTAGGCTCCAGCCGCAACCCGGGCGATGGGGCCCGCCTTCAACCGCCGCGACGGCTGATGGCTCCTACGGACGAAAGGAGCCTCGCCATGCTGCTCGCCCTCGCAGTGGGACTGGGAGGAGCCGCCGGCGCGCTTGCGCGCTACGGCCTCGACCGCCTGATCGAGCACCACCTCGTGACCGTGTTCCCCTTGAGCACCTTCACGATCAACGTCACCGGCTGCTTCCTCGCCGGACTGACGGTCGCGGTACTGGTCGACCGGCACGACCTGCCCGCGTGGATCCGCACCGGTGTCATCGTCGGCTTCCTCGGCGCGTACACGACCTTTTCGACCTTCGCGCAAGAGTCGCGTGACCTGCTCGTCGGCGGGCACGTCTCGCTGGCGGTCGTGAACGCGACCGCAAGCGTCGTCGTCGGCCTGCTCGCGGTCGGCGCCGGCAGTGGGGTCGGACGGATGGTCTAGCGGCTGCGCAGCTCTTGCGTCGCGGCCACGACCGCCTGCACGCAGAAGATCGCCAAACAGGCGAGCAGGGCCGAGCGGGCCGACGCCGGTACGACACCCTCGGTCACCGCCGGCGCACGCACCGCCGCTCCGACCACGACGAGGGCGAGCACGAGCGTCCAGAGCAGCGCGTGCAGGTGCTCGTTCTCGCCGTCGAGCACACGGCCGAACGCCTCGAGCGCGGCAACCGCCGCGGCCGGCACGGCGAGCAGCAACGCGTAGAACGCGAGCCCGTGGAAGCCTGCCCCGTCGGCCGCCGCCGCCGCGATCACGAGCCCCACAGGTACCGCCCGGCGAGTCATGCGCAGGTGTTCGGCGCCTGCTCCGAGGGTCCTCCGTTACGCTCACCGCACCTGCGAGAGAGGAGCGCTGCATGCCCGATGTGTCGGTGACCTGGCTTGGCCACGCGAGCTTTCGCGTCGACTCGCCGGGTGGGAAACGGATCTACGTCGACCCGTTCCTGAACGGCAACCCGAAGTGCCCGGAGTCGGAGCTCGAGCCCGAGCGCGTCGACGTGATCGCGCTCACTCACGGGCACGGCGACCACGTCGGCGACACGATCGCGCTGAGCAAGAAGTTCTCGCCGGAGATCGTCGCGCTGCTCGAGCTGAACGGCTGGCTCGCCCAGCAGGGAGCCGCGGTTCCGGACATGGGCCCGAACAAGGGCGGCACGGTGGAGGCCGCGGGTGTCAAGTTCACGCTCGTGAACGCGTTCCACTCGAGCGCCTCCGAGGACGGGGCCTACCTCGGCGAGGCAGCCGGGCTCGTGCTGGAGTTCGAGAACGGGACGACGCTCTACTTCGCGGGCGACACCTGCGTCTTCTCCGACATGCAGCTGATCGGCCGCATCTACTCGCCGGACGTGGCGATCCTGCCGATCGGCGGCTACTTCACGATGGACCCCCGCGAGGCCGCGGTCGCGCTCGAGCTGCTCGGGAACCCGCGCTGCATCCCGTGCCACTACGGCACCTTCCCGGTGCTGACCGGGACGCCGGACGAGCTGCGGAAGCTCGCGCCCAATGTCGAGCTGATCGAGATGCAACCTGGGGAGACGACAACGGTTTGAGGGAACGCTGGTTCGGGTCGACGGGCCGCCGGGTGCCGGAGATCGCGGTCGAGCTCGAGCTCGGCGACGCGCTGGTGCTGGAGGACGTCTTGGACGAGGCGACGCTGAAAGAGGCGCACGAGCAGGGCCGCGCGGTCGTCGTTCGCGCCGGCTCGGCCGAGCAGGTCAAGGCGGCGCTCGCCCGGCCCGAGGTGGCGTGCGTGCTCGTTCCCGCGGACAGACCCGAGCTGCTCGAGCTGGATCTGACCGAGCTGACCTATGGCTGAGCTGGTCGCCACCTACTCGATCGCCGCCTGCGACCTCGAAGCGAGCCAGTGGGGCGTGGCCACGCAGTCGAAGTTCCTCGGGGTCGGTTCCGTCGTCCCGTGGGCCGAGCCGCAAGTCGGCGCGATCGCGACTCAGGCCTACGCGAACCCGCGCTACGGCCCCGATGGGCTCGCGCTGCTGCGCGAGGGCGGGAGCGCGGAGGAGGTCGTCGGGCGGCTGACGCAAGCCGACGACGGGCGCGACCACCGGCAGCTCGGGGTGGTCGACGGCAAGGGCGGCAGCGCGAGCTACACCGGCTCGGAGTGCATGGACTGGGCCGGCGGCCGCACCGGCCCGTGCTACGCGGCCCAGGGCAACATCCTCGTCTCGGCCGAGACCGTCGACGCGATCGCCGAGACCTTCGAGCGAACCGCGGGCGAACCCCTCGTCGAGCGGCTGCTCGACTGCCTCGACGCGGCCCAGGCTGCGGGCGGCGACCGGCGCGGCCAGCAGTCGGCGGCGCTGCTCGTGGTCGAGCGCGACGGCGGCTACGCGGGCCTCTCCGACAGCATCGTCGACCTGCGCGTGGACGAGCACGAGCTCCCGTTGACGGAGCTGCGGCGCATCTACGTCATGCACCAGGCGATCTTCGGCAAGACGCCGAAGGAGGACTGGGTCGACGCCGACCCCGACGAGCTCCGCGAGCGGCTGGCCAAGCTCGGCTTCGAGGGCGAGCTCGACGCGGCGTTCAACGCCTGGGCCGGGAAGGAGAACCTGGAGGAGCGCGTTGACGGAGTAGAGCGCGTCGACCCGGTCGTGCTCGAAGAGCTGAGGAGGCAGACGTGAGCGGGAAGATCTCGCGGATCGACGAGCTCGAGCTCTACCCGATCGAGGGCCAGGACGGCCTCACCTGGCGGCCGGTCCGCCGCCACTTCGACATCCAGGCTTTCGGCGTCAACGCGTACAGCGCCGAGCAGGCAGGCCAGCGGGTCGTGGAAGAGCATCGCGAAGAGGGCGGGCACGAAGAGCTGTACGTCGTCGTCTCCGGGCGCGCGCTGTTCATGGTCGACGGCACGGAGCACGACGCGCCCGCCGGCACGCTTGTCCACTGCCCGCCGGGCACGCCGCGCGGCGCGGTGGCGGCCGAGGCCGGGACGACCGTGCTCGGGATCGGCGCCAAGCCCGGCGAGGTGTTCAAGCCGTCGGGCTGGGAGTGGACGTTCGCCGGCATGTCGCTGCTCAACCAGGGACAGGAGGAGGCCGCCCGGCGCGAGTTCGAGGCCGGCCTCGAGGCCTACCCCGACGCCTGGCAGGGCTACTACAACCTCGCCTGCGCGGAGGCCCGGCTCGGCAACCGTGACGAGGCGCTGAAGCAGCTGCGGCGCGCGGCCGAGATCGACCAGGCCGTCGTCTCGAAGTACGCACCGGATGACGAGGACTTCGCCTCGCTGAAGGACGACCCGGAGTTTCTAGCTATCACCGGGCAGGCGAAGCCCGCCGGCTCGAGCGCGTAGCTCGGGCAGCGGGTCGGCTTCCGCCCGCGCCACGAGCAGCACGGCGCCGTGGCCAGGCTCTGGCACAAGCGAGTCGACCAGCAGCTGAAGGCCGATCGCCAGCGCGAAGGCCTTGTGCGCGTGCTCGCCGCCGAAGGGCACGAGCTCGTCCTCGTCCGCCTCGCCGGCGAGCACCTCGCCGTACGTGACCCGGCCCATCGAGACGTCGCTGACGAGCGGCTCGCCCTCCGAGGAGGGAATCGCGATCGCCAGCGGGTTCGTGCCGGCCAGCTTCGGCCCGCCCTCGGGATGGCCGAGCCGCGCGGGCGAGGTGGCGGTCAGCGCGGCGACGAGCCCGCCGTTCGCAAGCAGGCGGCCCCAGTAGCCGAGCATCCCGGTCGGGAAGGTGCGTTGCGCGACGATCAAGCGCGCGTGCTCGGGCGGGTCGGCCAGCTGCGCCTCGACGATCGCGGCCAGCGTCAGGTAGCCGAGCGCGCCGTTGCCGTCCCAGCGCTCGTACCCGGGCTGGCTCGCGAGCCGCCGGGGCCGTGCCGAGGGATCGAGCTCGAACGGCCGCGTCGCGAGCCACTCGACGCGCGAGACGCCGTGACCGCTCTTGCCACGGCGCTCCGCGTCGAGGAAGTGATCGGCGAGCGTGCGGGCATCGGCCTCATCGAAGCCGAGGCCCGTCAGCGTCTGCAGCACCTCGTGTTCTTCCATGTTCACGAAATCCTTACGGGTCGGAACAGCTTTCGGCGCCGCGGCACCGTCTAAGTCTCTGGTTTCAGCGGGGGCTCTCGTCAAACGGAGGCCCCGGGGTCCGCTGGAACATTCGGAGGGCGCCTACGTGGCGCCCTTCGGCTTTCGCCGCTATAACGGCCGCGTGAGAACCGCCGGAGCGCTAGCCGTCGCGCTCGGCCTCGTCTTCGTGACGACGGCCGCCGCCGCCCCGAAGCCTCACGTCGAGCGCGCCCACGTCGGAGCGGTCGAGGCCGTCTTCTCGTACAGCTACGACGCGGCGGCATTCCGCTTCTCGCGCCAGTGGCTGACGATCACACGCGACGGCGTGAAGAGCTTTTCGGCGAAGCTGCGCAAGCCGCCCGCGGGCGGCCTCAACGCGCAGCCGTCCGGCTACTTCGCGCGCCACCGCTCGGTCTTCGTCACCGACGTCGACGGCGACGGCGAGCCCGAGGTCGTGCTCGACCTCTACTGGGGCGGCGCGCACTGCTGCTGGTACAGCCAGGTCTACCGCTACGTCGCCGCGACCGGGCACTACGCGCCGCTCGTCCACGTCTGGGGCAACTTCGGCTACGTCTTCGCCGACCTCGACCACAACGGCATGCAGGAGCTCGTCACCCGCGACGACCGCTTCTCCTACGCCTTCGGGAGCTTCGCCGACTCGCGCTGGCCGGTACGGATCCTGCGCTACCGGGCCGGCCGGGTGACGGTGGAGACGCCCTCCTACCCGAGCGAGATCGGGCGCGACGCGAACGCGCTCTGGCAT
>DATIOF010000144.1:0-4900 GCA_035473395.1 Gaiellaceae bacterium | reverse complement strand
CACGAGCCACGAGTCGAACGGGCCGGGCACTGCGCCGAGTGACTTCTGCAGGAACAGCACGCGCTCGGCGACCGTCGGGTCGTTGGTCGCGATGAAGCCGCCGATCAGGTCGGAGTGCCCGCCGAGGTACTTCGTCGTCGAATGGACGACGACGTCGGCCCCGAGCGAGAGCGGCTGCTGCAGGTACGGAGAGGCGAACGTGTTGTCGACCACGACCAGCGCGCCGGCCGCGTGCGCCGCCTCCGCGGCCGCACGGATGTCGACGATGTTCAGCAGCGGGTTGGTCGGCGTCTCGAGCCAGACCATCCGCGTCCGCTCGTCGATGTGCTCTGCCAGGTTGGTGCTCACCTCGTCGGCCGGCACCCAGTCGAAGAGGTAGCCCTTCGGCTCGTAGACCTGCGAGAACATCCGGTAGACGCCGCCGTAGACGTCCGCCACTGCCACCACCCGGTCGCCCGGGTTGAGCAGGTGCATCAGCGTGGTCGTCGCGCCGAGGCCTGAGGAAAACGCGGCTCCGTGCTCGGCGCCCTCGAGCGACGCGAGGCAGAGCTGCAGCGCCGTCCGCGTGGGGTTCGCGACGCGCGCGTAGTCGTAGCCCTTGTGCTCGCCGACCGCCTCCTGGACGAACGTCGACGTTTGGTAGATCGGGACCGTGATCGAGCCGGTGGCCGGATCCGGCTCCTGCCCGTCGTGGATCGCTCGAGTCTCGAAGTCCACGGGCTCGATTCTAGGCGACGGTTACGACCCGCTCTTCGGTCGCGCCGAAGCTCTCGCCGAGCTTCTCGCGCAGCTTGGCCTCGAGCTCGCCGGAGGCCTCGAGCTCCTCGACGATGTCCGCGCCGCCGACGAGCTCGCCGCGCACGAAGACCTGCGGGATCGTCGGCCAGCCGGAGATCGCCGAGAGCTCCTGGCGAATCGCAGGGTCGGGAAGGATGTCGACGACCGTGACCGGCGCGCCGGCCCGGCGCAGAGCGTCGAGCGCGCGCTGGGAGTTGCCGCACATGACGAACTGCGGCGTGCCCTTCATGAACAGCACCACGTCCTCGTTGTCGATCAGCTCTTTGATCTGGTTCTTCACCGCGCCCCTTTCGTGGAGATCCTCAACTCGTGAATGGTGCCATCGGCGAGTGGGGTGGCGAGCGCGTCGTAGACGAGCCGGTGCTGCTCGACGAGCGAGAGCCCGTCGAAGCGCGCGCTCGTGACCGTCACCTGGAAGTGGTCGCCGCCGCCGGTGCGGTCCTCGACCGCCACCTCGTCGCCCGGGAACGCTTCGCGGAGCAGCTGCTCCAGCCGCTCCGTCACTTGCGCGCCAGGTACTCGAGCAGGTCGGAGCGGGTCAGCATCCCGGTCGGCTTGCCGCTCGTTGCCACGACCACCGCCTGGCTGCCGCCGGTCAGCGCGGAGAAGACCTCGTCCAGCGACTCGTCCGCCTCGACGGCCGCAAGCGGCGGCTGCATCGCGGCAGCGACCTCTTCGTTGAGCGCGTCCGGGTTGCGAAAGACGAGGTCGAGCAGGCCCCGCTCCTGCAGCGAGCCGACCACGTCCGCCAGCGAGCCGCTCGAGTCGTGCCGCATCACCGGCAGCTGCGAGATCGAGTACTCCCGCATCAGGTCGATCGCGGCGCCCACCTTCTGCTGCGACTCGATCGTGACCAGCTCCGGCGCGTGCCCGTTCTGCTGCTTGAACTGCACCACCTCGCGCACCTTCGGCGTCGGCTCGTCGCGATCGAGGAAGCCGAGCTCGACCAGGTAGTTGTCGTCGTAGAACTTCGACAGGTAGGCCCGGCCGCCGTCGGGGAAGAGCGTGACGACCGTCTTGCCGGGCCCGAGCTCCTTGGCGATCTCGAGCGCCGCCCAGGCCGCGGTGCCGCCGGAGCCGCCGACGAGCAGGCCCTCCTCGCGGGCCAGCCGCCGCGCGGTCAGGAACGACTCGCGGTCGCCGACGGTCACCCAGCGGTCGACGACCGACGGGTCGAAGGTCTCCGGATAGAAGTCCTCGCCGATCCCCTCGACCAGGTACGGATGCTGCTTCTCGGCCCCCGAGGTGTAGATCGAGCCTTCGGGATCGGCGCCGACGATCATCAGGTCGGGGTTCTGCGACTTCAGGTAGTGAGCCGTGCCGCTGATCGTGCCGCCGGTCCCCACCGCGATCACGAGCGCGTCGAACTCGCCACCGGTCTGCTCCCAGATCTCGGGGCCGGTCGACTCGTAGTGCGAGCGCGGGTTGCCCTCGTTGCGGTACTGGTCGGGCTTGTAAGCGCCGGGGATCTCCTCGGCGAGCCGGTCGGAGACCGAGTAGTAGCTCTCCGGCGACTCGGGCTCGACGGCGTACGGGCAGACGATCACCTCGGCGCCGAAGGCCTTGAGCAGCGAGATCTTCTCGCGGCTCATCTTGTCCGGCATCGTGAAGATGCAGCGGTAGCCGCGCAGTGCGGCCACGATCGCGAGGCCGGTGCCGGTGTTGCCGGAGGTCGGCTCGACGATCGTGCCGCCCGGCTTCAGCTTCCCCTCGCGCTCGGCCGCGTCGACCATCGTGATCGCGATCCGGTCCTTGATCGAGCCGCCCGGGTTGAGGAACTCGAGCTTCGCGAGGACGGTCGCCGCGCTCTCGGGAACGATGTTCTGGAGCCGAACGAGCGGGGTGTTGCCGACCAGCTCGAGCAGCGTCGGATACTCGCGGGCCATCGCCAGCAACTCTAATGGCGCCTAGAGGGGCGAGCCGTCGGAGTTCACCCGCTGAATGGTCAGCAGGTAGTTCTCCGACGCGTGGATCTGAGTTCCTTGCGGGCCGCTCAGATCGAAGTCGACCGCGATCGAGATCGTCTGCGGGGTGTCGGCTTCGAACACGTCCGCAGAGACGGTTCTGGCGCCGATCGACTGGTCGTCGATCGTCCAGGCGATCGGGCTGATGAAGCACGTCGTGCCCGCGCCTTCGGAGCCGAGGCCGATGGTCGGATTCGTGAGCGTCCACTGCAGCTGGGCGGTCTGGCTGCCGGCCGGGATGTTCACGTTCACGAGCACGTTGCCGCCGATCGATCCGCTCCCGGTCTTGGTGCACGCGGTCGTGGTCGAGAGGTCGCAGCCGTGCATTGTCGTCGAGGCGGTCCTTTGGCCGATCGCGCCGAGCTGGCCGATCAGCACGCCCCCCAACTCGAAGAGCTGGTTGTTCCCCGGCCCGAACACATTCGAGAGCGACATCGTGTTCGTCTGCGTGCCCGAGAACGGCGGGCATGGGGCGCCGAGGCCGTCCTTCGACCCGGTGAAGGTCTCCTGCAGCGTCGCCGCCACCATGCGGTAGTAGTGCGGCCCGCAACTGGGCTTCGCGCGAAGCTTGTGGGCGAACGGCGCCAGCGCCGACTTGCCGGTGTTCGTGTTCACGACCACGATCTCAGTCACGTTCTGGTCGGCCTTGTCGCGGCAGAGCGTGACCTCGGACTTGCCGGTCCAGTCGGCGATCTTCCAGCTGCCGCTCGCGAGGTGGAGCATCGCATCGACGTGAGCGCCGGCCTTGCCCGCGAGGTCGTTGGTGAACTTGAGCTGCTTGACGGTCGAATCGGAGATGGTGATCCGCTGGTACCCGGCCAGGCTGCGGCGCGGGAACGTCCTCGCGGCGCTCTTCAGGACGTAGATCTTCTCGGGGAAGCCGCCGAGCGCCACGTCTGTCGGTGAGCCCGTGTCCGGGCTGGCGCTCCACTTGTCCCACGCCTTGAACGACGCCGGGATCTCGAAGCCCGCGTCGCCGACTGGCGACTTGTTGTACGCGTGGAGGAAGAACCGAGGCAGCTGGCGAGCGAACCCACCCGGGATCGCCGAGTCGACGGCGTCCTCCGCGGACTTCGTGCTCAGACCGGCCAGGATCGAGCGGAGCAGGCCGACGCTCTGTGTTCGCTGCAGCATCATCCAGAACGGCCAGGAGTCGTAGCTCGAGTTCGTCAGCTCGTAGCCGAGCGGCTCCGTGACCAGCGTCGGAAACTCGCGCTGCTCGTACTGGTCGTCGGGGTAGACGTAGTCGGCGGCCCAGGAGGCCTGGCCCTCGTTCCACCAGATCGGCTCCGGATCGCACTTGGCGGTGGGATAGGCGAACTGGATCGCGTGCATGAACTCGTGCGCGAGCCCCCAGGTGGGGACGCTGCCCCGGATCGCGATCCAGGAGGCATGGTCTGCACAGGGATTCCCGCTGCGCGGGTAGGGAACTGCGACCGCGAGCGTCCCGCGGGCGAAGCCGCCGGCGTACCAGACGATGTCGTCGTCGATGTAGACGTCGAGGCGTCCGTCCGGGCCGTGGAAGCACGGCTCCCCGGCATCGGACTTCGGCTCACGGAAGGCCGGCGTGAGCTTCTTCCAGATCTTCGGCAGCTCGCGGGCGTACCGGTAGGCGGCGGCACGCTCCTCTGCCTCCACGCTCTTCCAGCGCGGGTTGGTGCGAACCACGTACCAGACGATCGCCTTGTTGTCGGCGGTCGGCACGCCGCGCCAGTCCCAGCCGTGCCCGCCCGGGTCGAGGTTGCGGTAGAAGCGGCAGTCGACCTCGCCGGTCGCAGCCAACTGCTTGCCCGGGGGCGCCCAGGCACTGCCCTTGGCCCTCGGCGGTACGAAGTACGGAAAGACCTGCTTCTGGGCGGCGGCGGACAGGGAGGAGAAGCTCGTCAGCGCCTGATTGAGCGGCGCCTCTTCTCCGCTGGGCCCGTTGGCGCCGCCGCGCAGCTCCGGCGGCACGGCCTTGCTCGGCCGTAGCGCGAGCAGCCCGTACAGCAGCATGCTCTTCGCGCTGATCCGCCCGGCCTGGCGCGCTCCCGCGAGCCGTTCTTCGGTCGTGGTGCCGGACGTCGCGATCCGCGCCGCCTTCTTGCAGGCGCCCTTCGGCAGCGCGCAGACGAGCAGGCTGTGGAGCACGCCGGTGG
>DATIOF010000143.1:0-13443 GCA_035473395.1 Gaiellaceae bacterium | reverse complement strand
GTGCTGGACGGCCTCGAGCGAGCCGAGGATCCGGTACTCGATGCCCATGCCGCCTCCTTTAGGGGCCCTTTAGGTCCCGAGAAGGCTTCTTTTAGCGGCTCGTGGTCCTGTCTGCAAAGGCCGCACGGGGCGGCCGCCGAGAAAAGGAGCAGACATGTTCACTAGCACCACACGCATGGTCGCCACAGTGCTCGCGGCTCTCGCTGTGCTGGCCGCCGTCACCGGGCTCGCGCAAGCGGCGACGTCGAAGCCGGCCGGGATGTCGAAGGCCGAGTACCGCGCGCTGATCATTCGCGGCGACGCGCTGAACGAGAAGTACCGGCTCGGCCGGTGGCAGAACGTGCCGCAGGGCATGACGCCCGACGAGTACCGGGCGCTGACCATTCGAAGCGAAGCGCTGAACAAGCAGTACCACCTCGGCAAGTGGAGCACTGCCAGCTCGACCTCTGCCACAGGCGTCTCCCACGGGTTCTCGTGGGGGGCCTTCGGGATCGGCGCGGTCGCGATGCTCGGGCTCGTCCTGCTCGCCGGAGGCGTCGTCGCCGGCAGCAGGCACAGCCGCGAGACCCCTCGCGTCCGCACCTCGTAGCTGCCCCAACGGGCAACCATCGCCCCCGGCTTTCCCTGATTGGGCCGGGGGCGATGCCGTGTCTCGGGGCGGTGATTGCTACCCTTCGCGGCCAGACCGCCTCTCGGCCGCTCGCGTGTGCTTCCTCGCGGCGGGCTTGGAGAGCGGAGTCGCGTCAAAGGAGGACGAATTTGACCCTCACCAAGGAAGCGAAACAGGAAATCGTCGGCAAGCACGGCAGCAACGGCCAGGACACCGGCTCCGCGGACGTGCAGATCGCGCTCCTCACCGCCCGCATCAACGAGTTGACCGAGCACCTGCGCACGCACCCGAAGGACCACTACTCGCGTCGCGGCCTGCTCAAGCTCGTCGGTCGCCGGCGGCGGCTCCTGCAGTACCTGCAGAAGCGCAACCTCGAGGGCTACCGCGCCCTCATCCAGGAGCTCGGCCTGAGGAGGTAGGCCGACCAGGACCAACACCAACCCGCCGGAGGGTGGAAGTTTGAGCGAGCGCCCCCAGGACGCTGACTCAAACCTCCACTCTCCATCAGAAGTGGAGGAACCACATGGCAACAACGACTGAGCCCCGCGTCGCGACGGTGTCCGTCACCGTCGGCGACCAGGAGCTGACCTTCGAATCCGGCAAGATCGCCAAGCAGGCCGACGGCGCCGTCGTCGTCCGCTCGGGCGAGACGATGGTGCTCGCCGCCGCCACGGGGCGGATGGAGGCGCGCGAAGGCGCGGACTTCTTCCCGCTCACCGTCGACGTCGAGGAGCGGATGTACGCGGCCGGGAAGATCCCCGGCGGCTTCTTCAAGCGCGAGGGCCGCGCCAGCGAGCGCGCCACCCTGACCGCCCGGATGATCGACCGCCCGATCCGGCCGCTCTGGCCGAAGGGCTACAAGAACGAGGTGCACGTGGTCTGCACGACGCTGTCGGCCGACCTCGTCACCGCGCACGACATTCTCTGCATCAACGGCGCCTCTGCCGCGCTGATGGTCTCGCCGCTGCCCTTCATGGGCCCGGTCGGGGCCGTCCGCATCGGCCAGATCGACGGCGAGCTCGTGATCAACCCGTCGCTCCCGGTGCTGGACGAGGAGAGCACGCTCGACCTGGTCGTCGTCGGCAGCAAGGACGCGCTGACGATGATCGAGGCCGGGGCCGACGAGGTGCCCGAGGCAACGATGCTCGAGGCCTTCGAGCTGGCCCATCGCGAGATCGTGAAGATTTGCGAGGCCCAGGAAGACCTGCGCCGCCAGGTCGGCAAGGACAAGTGGCTCGACCCGGAGCTGACCGAGGAGCTCGAGCGCGACCACGCTCCGCGGATCCAGGAGCGGATCGGCGCCGAGGGCCTGCGCGAGGGCGGCGCCGTCGTCGAGGAGCTCGTCACCGAGCTGTCGCCACAGCTCGCGATGGACTCGACCGAGGACGACATCCGCCGCCAGATCCAGGTGCGCTCGAGCCTCGCGCTGATCCTCGAGCGTCAGCGGCTCGAGGCCGTGCTCACGCCGGTGCGCGAGCAGTTCGAGGACGACCTGAAGGCCCTGACCGAGGCCGAGCAGGACTCGAAGGAGCTCAAGTCGGCCAAGCGCAACCTGCTCTTCAACCGCATCGAGGACGAGCTCCAGCTGCCGTTCCCGGCCGGGGCGCCCGCCTCGGACGAGGACACGCCGGTGAGCAAGGACTCGATCACGCGGCAGTTCGTCAAGAAGGCCGCCGAGGCAATCTACAAGGAGCTCGTCCGCCGCAAGATCGCGGTCGACAAGCGCCGCCCGGACGGACGTGAGCCGGAGGAGATCCGGCCGATCACGTGCGAGGTCGGCGTGGCACCGCGCGTCCACGGCTCGGGGCTCTTCACCCGCGGCCAGACGCAGATCCTCTCGCTGCTCACCCTCGGCACCGCCAAGGAAGGCCAGCGGATCGACGACCTCTCGCTCGAGACCGACCGCCGCTTCATGCACCACTACAACTTCCCGCCCTACTCGGTTGGGGAGACGGGCTTCATGCGAGGCCCGAAGCGGCGCGACATCGGCCACGGTGCTCTCGCACAGCGGGCGCTCGAGCCGATGATCCCCTCGCTCGAGGACTTCCCGTACACGATCCGGATCGTCTCCGAGACGCTCGAGTCGAACGGCTCCTCGTCGATGGGCTCGGTCTGCGGCTCGACCCTCGCGCTGCAGGACGCCGGCGTGCCGATCAAGGCACCGGTCGGAGGCATCGCGATGGGCCTCGTCAAGGAGGGCGACGACTACGTGATCCTGACCGACATCCAGGGCGCCGAGGACCACCTCGGTGACATGGACTTCAAGGTCGCCGGCTCGCGTGACGGCATCACCGCCCTGCAGATGGACATCAAGATCACCGGCGTCACGCAGGAGATCATGAGCAACGCGCTCGAGCAGGCGAAGCGGGCGCGCGAGTTCATCCTCGACAAGATGGCGGAGACGCTGCCGGAGAGCCGAACCGAGCTCCCGCAGCACGCGCCGCGGATCTCGTCGGTCAAGATCGACCCCGAGAAGATCGGGATGGTGATCGGCAAGGGCGGCGAGACGATCCGCTCGCTCGAGGCCGACTACGAGGTCCAGATCGACATCGAGGAGGACGGCACGATCCTGATCTACGCGACCGACGGCGAGAAGGCAGGAGCCGCGATCGCCGCGATCGAGGGGATCACGAAGGAGCCGGAGGTGGGGGACACCTACACCGGCCGTGTCGTCAAGACCACCGAGTTCGGCGCCTTCGTCGAGCTGAAGAAGGGCACCGACGGCCTGCTGCACGTCTCCAACGTCGGCCCCGGGCGCGTCGCCCACATCGAGGACGTGATCGCCCGTGGCGACACGCTCGACGTGATCGTGCAGGAGGTCGACAAGGACCGTGGCCGGATCGGCCTGAAGCTGGTCGCCAAGCACGAGAACGGCAACCTCGTCCAGCCCGAGGAGCTGATCGAGCGGGCGAAGGACGCGCCCCCGCGCGAGCGTGAGGAGCGCCCGCCGCGCCGTGACGGCGATCGCGGTCGCGGTGGTCGCGGCGGCGGCGGCCGTGGCCGTGGCGGCGGTCGAGACCGCTAACGGAAACGAGCGATCAGGGGCGCCTGCCCTCGTCGAGGCGAGGCAGCAGGCGCTCCTGATCGCGGCTCTCCGCGGCGTGCTCGCGCTGGCCGGCCTCGGCGCGGCGATCGCGCGGGGTGTCCAACCTGGGCCGGCGCTCGGCCTGCTCGGGTTCGGCGCCGCGCTCGTGCTGCTCTCGATCTACGGCGGCGACAGGCCGGCTCGCTCGAGAGCGAAGTTCGCGAATCCCGAGCCGGCGCCCGACGATGCTCGGATGCAAGGACGCTGGCGAGGGCTCGCCGAGGCTGCCTACCCGAGCACGATCGGGCTCGCGGTGCTGACCGCGATCGCGCTCTGGCCGCAGCCCTTTCTCGCCGCGTTCCTGGCCGGGATCCTGGCGGGCCTGGCGGTGATGTCGCTGGTGGGCTTCCTGCGGCTGACGGCGCTGGAGCACACGCGCCGGTCGCGGATCCTGATCGACTACAAGGCGAGCCGGGTCTTCGAGACCCCCCGATGACGCACGACGTGATCGTGATCCTCGCTGCGCTCGGCGTCGCGGGGCAGGTGCTCGCGGTGCTGCCGCTCCTCGTCGGCCTGGCTTGGCTCCTGGGCCTGCGCGGGCCCGGCGATTGGCTGCGGCGGACGCTCGAGGGCTACGAGCTCTGGTGCGTCTTCCTCGTCGCCTCGATCGCGACCGGCGGCAGCCTCTTCTTCTCCGAGATCGCGGGCTTCATCCCGTGCGAGCTCTGCTGGTACCAGCGGATCTGCATGTACCCGCTCTCGATCGTCACGCTGCTGGCCGCGCTGGCGAATGACCGCCGAGCGGCGCGCTACCTGCTGCCGTTGCCGCTCGTCGGCGCCGGCGTCTCCGTCTACCACCTGCTGGTCGAGAACGGCGTCGTCGAGCAGGCGCGAGCGTGCCTGATCTCCGCGCCGGGTGGGTGCGCGACGAAGTGGATCGAGGAGTTCGGCTACGTGACGATCCCGGTGCTGGCGCTGACCGGCTTTGCGCTCTGCTTCGCCTTCCTGCTTCTGGCGGCCTTGCCCGCGCCGTCTGTGGCTACGGTTAGCGAGCGATGACGAGCGGCAAGCAAGCGCGGCGCCAGCGGCAGCAGCCCGTCCAGCGCCCACCGACCAGGAGCACGGGCGGTCGCAAGGCCTCGCCGCTCGTTCTGGGCGGTGTGCTCGCGGCGATCGTCGTGATCGCGGCCGTCGTGGTGGCCGTCGTCGCGCTCGGCGGGAACAGCTCGAGCGGTGGCTCGACGACCGCGACAATCCTCCCCGACGCGGGCGTGATCCAGAAGCAGTTCGCCGGGATCCCGCAGCACGGAGACCGGCTCGGCAAGGCGAGCGCCCCGGCGACGATGGTCGAGTACATCGACCTCCAGTGCCCCGTCTGCCGTGACTTCGAGACGAACGTGATGCCGTCGGTGATCGACCAGTACGTCCGCGCCGGCAAGCTCAAGGTGATCGCCCGGCCGGTCGCGATCATCGGCAGCGGCGTCGACTCGCAGCGAGGGCGGCTCGGCATGATCGCGGCGAGCAAGCAGAACCGCGCCTTCAACTTCGCGCAGCTGCTCTATTTCAATCAGGGCCCGGAGGACGGCGGCTGGCTCGACGACACGATGGTCGCCTCGGCGGCGAAGAGCATTCCCGGCGTCAACGTGGCCGAGCTACGGGCCGCGGCGAAGACCGCTGCAGTAGCCGACCAGGCGAAGGCGTACGACAACCAGGCCACGAGGGACGGGCTCTCGGGGACGCCGACGGTGCTCGTCGGCCCGAGCGGCGGCAAGCTGACCGTGGTCGCGCCGGGGCTCGAGCCCTCGGCCGACCAGATGAAGGCCGCGATCGACGCGGCGCTCGCTCAGTAACGGTCGAGCTCGACCAGGCGTTCGTCGCTGATGCCGAAGTGGTGCGCGATCTCGTGCAGCACCACACGGCGGATCATCTGCTGCAACAGCGCCGGGTCGTGACCATAGAGCCGCTCGAGCGGCCCGCGGTAGATCGAGATCTTGTCCGGTGCGGCCCCGGCATAGAAGCTCGAGCGCTTCGTCAGCGGGATGCCCTCGTACAGCCCCAGCAGCGGCTGGCCCGCGGGCGGCTCGTCCTCGACGACGATCGCCACGTTCGACATCGCCTCGCGCAGATCGTCCGGCAGCGTCTCGAGCGCCGCCTCCACCTCGTCCTCGAACTCCACGCCGCGAGCCTAGCTGCGGTGCGCGCGAGTACGATCCTCCCGTGCAGCAGAAGTACGTGCTCACCGAGCTCGAATCGGGCGAGCGCGTCATCTCGGAGCGGCTCGCGCATGTGCGTTCGGTGGCGATCGGCTTCTGGATCGGCGCGGGCTCCCGCGACGAGACCGACGCCAAGGCTGGGATCTCGCACTTCATCGAGCACCTGCTCTTCAAGGGCACGGCCAGCTACAGCGCCCAGGAGATCGCCGAGACCTTCGACGGCCTCGGCGGCGAGCTGAACGCAGCCACCTCGCGCGAGCACACCGTCGTCTACGCGCGGGTGCCGGACGACAAGCTCGAGGTCGCGCTCGACCTGATGGGGGAGATGGTCTTCGCTCCGGCCTTCGGCGAGCTCGACGCCGAGCGCGAGGTCGTGCTCGAGGAGATCGCGATGTACGAGGACCAGCCGCAGGAGCTGGTGCACGACCTGATCTCCGAGGCGACCTTCGGCAAACACCCCCTCGGCCGGCCGGTGATTGGCCGCGCCGACGTGATCTCGAGCGTCACCCGCCGCTCGATCTCGGCCTACCACCGCTCGATGTACGTCCCCGGCAACGTCGTTGTTGCGGCCGCGGGGAACATGAAGCACGAGCGGTTCGAGCAGTTGCTCGTGCGCGCCCAGCGGCGGGCGAGCGCGGCCGCGCGGAAGGGGCCGAAGGTGCGCCCGGCGCTGGTGAAGCCGCCGCCGCCGAGCCTGCGCTTCCAGCGCAAGGACACCGAGCAGTACCACGTCTGCATCGCCGCGCCTGGGATCGCCCGCACCGACCGGCGCCGGTTCGCGGCCTCGCTGCTCGACGGCATCCTCGGCGGCTCGGCCTCGTCGCGGCTCTTCCAGGAGATCCGGGAGAAGCGCGGGATGGCCTACGCCGTCTACAGCTTCGCCTCGCAGTACACGGACACCGGCCAGATCGGCATCTACATCGGCACGCGCGAGGACAACGTCTCGTCCTGTCTCGAGATCGCGAGCGAGCAGATCGCCGACATCGCCGGCGGCAACGTGCGGCCCGACGAGCTCGCGCGAGCGAAGGAGAACCTGAAGGGGCGGATCCTGCTCTCGATGGAGTCGACCTCGAACCGCATGAGCCGGCTCGGGAAGTCGCTGATCACCGACACCGAGCTGCTCTCGATCGAGCGGATCATGGCCGAGATCGACGCGGTCGAGCCGGACGCGCTGGCCGAGCTCGCCGAGGTACTGCTCGCGCCGGAGAAGCTCTCGGCCGCCGGCATCGGCCCGCGGGAGGACCGCTTCCTCGAGGCGATCGAGCACGTGAACCCCGGGCTCTCGCGCGCGGCGTGAAGGTCGCCCTCTTCGGTCGCGGCGGCAAGGTCGGCTCGGTGCTCGCGCCGGCGCTCGAGGCGGCCGGGCACGAGCTGGTCGAGCTCGACGAGGCTGAGGCAATGGTCGACTTCACGGCTCCCGACGTCGTCGAGGCGAACGTCCAGGCCGCGCTCCAGCAGGGTGTGCCGTGCGTGGTCGGCACGAGCGGCTGGGACCCGGCGGCGGCCGGGGCGCGGGCGTCGGAGCGCGGGCTCCCGTTGCTGGTGGTGCCGAACTTCGCGCTCGGCGCGGTGCTGATGATGCGGCTGGCGGCCGAGGCGGCACGCCACCTGCCGCGGGCGGAGATCGTCGAGCTGCACGGCGAGGGCAAGAAGGACGCGCCTTCGGGGACGGCGCGGGCTACCTCCGAGGCGCTCGGCGGCGTGCCCGTGCACTCGGTCCGGTTGCCCGGGCTCGTCGCGCACCAGGAGGTGCTGTTCGGCGGCGACGGGCAGTTGCTGACGATCCGCCATGACGCGTTCTCGCGCGAGGCCTACGTGCCCGGGGTGCTGCTCGCGCTGGAGCGGCTCGGCTCGTTGCCGCCCGGCCTGACCGTCGGCCTGGACTCGCTGCTCGATTGACGCCTGCCGGAGGCGTCGGCACAGATCCGTCACACGCGCGTCACAGACACCTCACACCGCGACCGCTACGGTCCCACCAGGGGTCACCGGGGATCCCCTAGGGGAGGTTGGGCGCTCGGGCGCAGGGGTCGCAGCCGGCGCGGCGTAGAATGGCTGCGTGCTCGGCGAGATCCTGACCGCGACCGTGACGCCGTTCGACGCCGCGGGGGCCGTGGATTACGACCGCTACGCCGAGCTCTGCGCGTTTCTCGTCGACAACGGCTCGGACGGCGTGGTCGTCAACGGCACCACGGGCGAGGCCTCGACACTTTCCGACGACGAGCGCACCGGCCTGATCCGGGCGGCGCTCGAGGCGATCGGCGACCGCGCGGCCGTGGTCGCCGGGACTGGCACGAACTCGACCGAGCACTCGATCCACCTGACCCGGCAGGCGCAGGAGGCGGGCGCGCACGCGGTGCTCGTGGTCACGCCCTACTACAACAAGCCACCGCAGCGGGGGATCGTCGCGCATTTCGAGGCCGTCGCCGCCGCCACCGAGCTGCCGGTGGTCGCCTACAACATCCCCGGCCGCTGCGTGATCAACATCGAGCCGGAGACGATGACCGAGCTCGCGCGGATCGAGAACGTGAAGGCAGTGAAGCAGTCGAACGCCGACCTCGACCAGGCGCGGCACATCGTCGAGCTCGGGCTCGATCTCTACGCGGGTGACGACAACCTGGTGCTGCCGTTCGTCGAGCTCGGCGGGCTCGGCGGCGTCTGCGTGCACACGCACGTGGTCGGGCCGCAGGTCAAGGAGATGGTCCAGCGCTTCCGCGCGGGCGATGTCGAGGCTGCTCGGCTGCTGGACGACGACCTCGCGGCCGCATACGAGCTGATCGGCGTCGTGACCGGGCCGATCCAGATCAAGGCTGCGCTCAACCTGCTCGGCCACGACGTCGGCGGCGTGCGGCTGCCGCTCGTCGAGGCGAGCGAGGACGAGGTCGCGCAGATACGCGACTGCCTCGAGCGCCTGCGGCTGCTCGAGCGCGTCGCCTAGCTCAGCCGGTCGCGGCGGTCATCGCCGACGGCTCGGCCTCGGCGGGCCGTGGGGCGAGCGCCAGGCCGATTGCATCGAGCGACGAGTTGAGCGCCGTCGCGACGTGCCGCTGCAGCGCGCTCGGGGTGTGCAGGACGAGGAAGCCGGTCAGGGCGCTGTTCTCGCGGCGCAGCGGCAGGGCGACGTAGGCGCCGTCGCCGCCGAGCTCGTGGGCCGCGGTGACCAGCAGGTCGTCCCGCGACTCGGCCTCGCGCACCAGCCAGCTCATCAGCGCGATCTCGGCCGGCCCCTCGCCGCGCGCGAGCTCGATCTCGCCGCCGAGCCCGTCCTCCTGCCACTGGACGAGCGCGACCCAGTCGCTGCGGGTCGTCTCGCGTAGCAGCCGGTCGAGTGCCTCGAAGACACGAGGACGCTCCCCGGCCGCGAGCGCGTCCGCCAACGCACGCGCGAGCCGGTTCGCTCGCAGCCGGACCCAGACCTGAAGCACGAAGCCGCCCGCGGCTGCCGCGACTCCGGCGGCTACGAGCCAGAGCTGGTTGAGCCCGACGCCGCCGAGAGCCGCGATCACGCCGGCGAGCGCGATGAGCTCGGGCCGCTCCCGTAGGCGGCGCGCGCCCCGGATATCAGGGACGCGATAGGGAGTCGAGGCGCCGCGAATCTCCTCGCGCTCCTCCGGCGTGAGAACGGCGAAGGGATCCTCGCCGCGCTGCAGCGCGACGAACGCCTTCGCGACGGTCGGGTGGAACTGCGTGCCGATGTTGCGCTCGATCTCGGCGAGCGCCTCCTCGGTGCTTAGGCCGGCGCGGTAGGGACGGTCGCTCGTCATCGCGTCGAAGCTGTCGGCGACGACGAGGAAGTGCGCGGCGAGCGGCTGGTCGGCGGAAGGGATCCCGTAGTAGCCGCGGCCGTCGTAGCGCTCGCGGTGGTACTCGACCGCGCGTGCCTCGGCCGCTGACACCTCGAACCGCCGCAGCAGCCGGGCCGAGAGTCGCGGCGCGCGCCAGACCGTGCTCCATTCGTTTGGCCGCAGCTTGCCGGGCTTGCTGAGGACGGACGCGTCGACCGCCACCTTGCCCAAGTCGTGCAGGCGCGCGGCCCAGCGCAGCCTGTCGATGTCGGAGTAGGGGAGCCCGAGCGCGCGGGCGAGCGAGTCGACGTAGCCGGCGACGCGGACCGAGTGGCGATAGGTCCACGGGTCGCGCTCGTCCACGATGTTGGCGAAGGTCTCGAGGGCGTGCAGGGTCTCCTGCCGCGAGCGGCGGACGCGCGCGTGCGCCTGGTTGACGGCGAGGGCGACCGGCACGACCGCGATCACGTTCCACGGGTGATTGAGGGCAAACAGCGCCAGAATCGCGCCGAGTCCCGCTTCGGCGGCCGCGGCGGCGAAGTCGGGCTGCAGCACCTCAAGCCCGCCGACGACCTGGAGCAGCAGGCGCGAGACAAGCAGGTAGACGAGCGCCAGCACTGCCAGCGGGACGAGGTCGTCCGGCAGCTTCAGGTGCCCGGCGTGGCCGCCGCCGAGGGCGAAGGCGTACCCGGCGGCCACAGAAGCGAGCGCAAAGGCCGACGCCTCGAACGCTGCGTGCCGCCACGAGCCGCGCACGACTCGTGCGAGCAGCGCGGCCGAGCCGGCGACGAGCGCTCCACGCCAGGGGCCGAGCACGATCACGGCGGCCAGGTCGACGCCCGAGGCGACACGGAAGACGCCCGGCCCGACGGGCTCGCGGATGCGCGCGCTCTCCGGCTCCTCCAGCAGCTCGGCGGCCAGCGCGGCGGCGCCGAACAGCGCGAGGGCCGTCAACGGACGGCCGGCAGCCGCGAACGCGCCGGCCACGGTGACACCGAGACCGGCCGCGACGGTCGCGTACGCAAGGACGGATAGCCGCACCACGGGTGTATCGGGTTCCACGCGGCAACCCGTTAGACCTCCATGCTGTCCTACACTGGGCCGATGCCTGGAAGCACCAAGATCATCCCGCTCGGCGGCCTCGGCGAGGTGGGCAAGAACATGACCGTGATCGAGGCCGACGGCGAGGCGGTCGTGATCGACGCGGGGCTCGCGTTTCCGCGCGACGAGCACCTCGGCGTCGATCTGATCCTGCCCGACTTCTCGTACCTGGTCGACCGCGACAAGCCGGTGCGCGCGGTGCTGCTGACCCACGGTCACGAGGACCACGTCGGCGCCCTGCCCTACCTGCTGCGAGAGGCGCGCGTCCAGGAGGTCTGGGCAACCCGGCTGACGCTCGGCCTCGTCAAGTCCAAGCTCGACGAGCACGGCCTGCTGCGCTCCACGGAGCTGCGCGAGGCCGATCCGGAAGGCGAGCCCGTCCAGCTCGGGCCGTTCACGGCGGAGTTCATCCGCGTCGCTCACTCGATTCCGGACGCTGTGGCGATCGTGCTCGACACGCCCGGCGGCCGGATCCTGCACACCGGCGACTACAAGCTCGACCACACGCCTGTCGACGGCCTGCGCACCGACGTCGGACGCCTGGCCGAGCTCGGCAACCGCGGAGTCGACCTCTTCCTCGGCGACTCGACGAACGCCGAGCGCCCGGGCGTGACCGGCTCTGAGCGGCTAGTCGGCGAGGCCTTCCGCCAGCTGATCCCGCCGCGCACCGGCCGAATCCTGGTTGCCTCCTTCGCCTCGAACGTCCACCGCATGCAGCAGGCCGCCGACGTGGCGATCGAGGCCGGTCGCAAGGTCTGCGTGGTCGGGCGCTCGATGCGCAAGAACATCAACATTGCCCGGAACCTCGGCTACATCGACGTCCCCGACGAGGCGCTGATCCAGCCGAAGGAGCTGGACGACTACCCGCGGGGCGACGTACTGATCCTCTGCACCGGCAGCCAGGGCGAGCCGCTCTCGGCGCTCGTGCGGATCGCCTACGGCAACCACCGGGACGTCCAGGTCGAGGCCGGCGACACCGTGATCATCTCGGCCAAGCCGGTCCCCGGGAACGAGCTCGCGGTCCACGACGCGATCAACCAGCTCGCCAAGAACGGAGCCGAGGTGCTGCACCAGGAGATCGCGCCCGTGCACGTCTCGGGCCACGGGCACGCCGAGGAGCTGCGGACGATGCTCGGCCTGGTGCGGCCGAAGTCGGTCATGCCGGTGCACGGCGAGTTCCGAATGCTGGCAGCGCACGCGCGCCTGGCGGTCGAGAGCGGCATCCCCGAGAACCGGATCGTGCTCGCCGAGAACGGCTCCGTGATCGAGCTCGACGAGTCCGGCGCCTACCTGACCGGGCAGATCGAGGCCGGCGTCACCTTCGTCGACGGGCTGGGCGTCGGGGACGTGCAGGACGTGGCGCTGCGCGACCGGCGGCACCTGTCCGAGGACGGCGTGCTGATCATCGTCGCCACCCTCGGCGCCAGCAACGGCTCGGTTGCCGGCAAGCCCGAGCTGATCGCCCGCGGGTTCGCCGAGCCGGGCGAGCCGCTGCTCGAGGAGATGCGCGAAGAGGCCCAGCGGGTACTGGACGAGCTCGTGAAGGACAACGTCAGGGAGATCAAGCTGCTACAGGAGCACCTGCACGACGGGCTCGGCCAGCTGATCTACGACCGCACCAAGCGGCGGCCGATGATCCTGCCGGTGGTGGTCGAGGTATGAGCACACTCAGAGCCGAGCCCGGCTGGGCGGACGTGTTGATCGATCACGCGGCCGAGCCCGACACCGCCGACCGCCTGATCCGCCAGCTGAACGCGGCCTCCGTCGCCTCGCTCGCCTTCTGCCGGCTGCTGGAGCGCTGGGGCCGCGGCGACGCCGCTCCGTCGACGCCCGGCGGGCGGCAGGCAGCGCTGCGCCGCGCGGCCGACCGGGCGGAGACCGCGCTCTCCGGCCTGGAGCGGCCGCTCGGGCGGTACCTGCTCGAGCTCGAGCCAGAGCGCGCCGAGGGTCACTCCTGGTACGGCGCGCCCGGTGCGGCCGAGCTGATCGAGTGGGCGCCGGTGCTCCATCGCGCAGGCGTGCGCTGCTCGTCGGTGCGGGTCGCGCAGGCCTACCTCGAGCTCGCGGTCTTCCTGCGCGCGCTGGCCGGCCTCGACGACGCCGCGCGCATTCGCCTGGCGCCGGATCGCTCCTCGCTCTGGGCCGGGCTCTTCGACCTGCGGGAGAACCTGCTCGGCCGGGCCGTGGACGACCTGCGCGCGCTTGCCGCCTGAGCTCACTGTCGTCGGCTCGGTCAACCTCGACCTGGTCGTGCGCAGCGAGCGCTTACCGCGGGTGGGGGAGACGCTGACCGACGCGACGTTCGCCCGCTACCCGGGCGGCAAGGGGGCGAACCAGGCCGTCGCGGCGGCGCGGCTCGGGGCACACGTGCGCTTCGTCGGCGCGGTCGGCGCGGATGCGTTCGCCGACGAGGCGCTCGCCGGGCTGCGCGACGCCGGGGTCGAGCTCGAGTTCGGACAGGGCGACTCGACCGGCGTAGCGGTGATTCTCGTCGACGCCGCGGGCGAGAACGTGATCGTGGTCGCGCCGGGGGCGAACGCGCAGGTCGGTCGCGTCGAGGCCGGCGGCAACGTGCTGTCGCAGCTCGAGGTCTCGGACGAGACGGTCCTCTCGGCCGCGGAGAGCGCCGACCGCTTCTTCTTCAACGCGGCGCCGGCGCGGCCGATCCCCGCCGATGTCGTGCGGGCGGCGGAGCTGGTGGTCGTCAACCGC
>DATIOF010000142.1:0-8838 GCA_035473395.1 Gaiellaceae bacterium | reverse complement strand
GCCAGCGTGACCTCTTCCTCCTTGGTCAGCAGCGGCCAGCGGCCGGCCTCGTTGAGGAAGAGCTGCAGCGCATCGGTGGTCGCGACGGCGAGGTCGCCGTTCACGTAGGTGCTCTCGTCCTGCTGGCGGCCGCAGTCGTCGCTCACCTCGATCCCGCGTTCCTCGAGCTGCTCGTACAGCCGGCCGATCTCCTCGTCCTCGAGCTCAGCGCCGGAGACGAGCTCGTTGAACTGCGAGAGGTTGACGCAGCCGTCCTCCTCGCCTCTGGCGATCAGCGTCTCGAGCAGGTTCGCGTGTTCGCTCATACGGATGCTCTTCCCGCTTTGCGGCTGGTCGAAAACGAGCTTAGAGCAGGCCGCAGTAGCGCGCCGTGTTCGGCCAGGGGCCGTAGCCGCGGCCGCTGCGGTGGGCGCGCTCGGCGACCCACATCTGCTCGAGCGGCGTCCAGTGGTTCGCAAGGCCCTTGCGCAAGAGGAAGCTCGGCGCGTACGTCCGCATGAAGCCGCGGTCCATTTGCAGGCCGCCCCAGTACGGGTCGCCCGAGTCGCTCCAGCTGCCCTCGAAATGGTGAATGCAGAGCCAGCCGCGCTTGTGCGGCGGATGCGCCGCGAGCCAGCTGACGTGACGCACCTGGCGGCGCCAGTACTGCAGGGCGCGCGGGGTGCGCAGCGAGGCAGTCGAGCGTGCGTGGCGGAGCCCGATGACCGTCTGCCAGCGCCAGGTCGTGGTGCGCAGGCGCCGCACGAGCGCGGCGTTGACGTGCCGCCGCGGCTTGGCGCGCGCAGGCGACTTGACGTGGCGCGTGTACTTGGTCCCCGGCGTGAGCGGGACGCCCGACGCCGCAGCCAGCGTCGAAGCCGCGGCCGCGCCGATCAGCACGGCGGCGAGCAAAGGCAGGAGCAAACGTTTTGGTTTCACCGCAGGACCCCTCCTCTGGAGTCGGACTCTGTCGGCTCTACTGGGCGCGTCCGCGGGCGGGCGGCAGCACACGCTCAATGGCCTGGTCGATTCGACCTTGTTCCGACAGCGTTTGACGCCTAAACCTGCCAACGGTTAGTGAAAACTCGTGCCGTTCCGCACCAGGTGCGGCGCGAACCCGCTTGCTACCGTCGAGAAATGCGCCGCCTCGTCGTGCTCCTGAGCTCGATCGTCGCGCTCGACATCGCCTTCTTCGCGGCGCTCGCGCCGCTGCTGCCCCACTTCGTCAGCACCTACGGGCTCTCGAAGGGCGCGGCCGGCCTGCTGTCCGCCACCTATGCCGCGGGAGTGCTCGCAGCGTCACTGCCGAGCGGCCTGGCGGCGGCGCGCTACGGCCCGCGCCGGGCGGCGCTGGCAGGCGTTTCGCTGACGGCAGCGGCCAGCGTGGCCTTCGCGTTCGCCGACAGTGCCTGGATGCTCGGCGGGGCGCGACTGCTGCAGGGTGTGGGCAGCGCGCTCTCCTGGTCCGGCGCGCTCGCGTGGCTCGTCGCGGCGGCACCCCGCGAGCGACGCGGTGCACTGATCGGCACGACGATGGGCGCCGCCGTCTTCGGCGCGCTGCTCGGGCCCGTGATCGGCGCGATCGCAACCGTCGCCGGCGTGAAGGGGACGTTCCTCGGCGTCGGCCTGCTCGGCGTCGCATTGGCCGCCTGGGTCGCGCTGACGCCGGGAGTGCCTGCCCAGCCGCAGCCGATGATGGAGCTCTTCCGCCGGGCTGACCGCCGCCTGCTCGGAGGGATGTGGCTGCTGGTGCTGCCCGCGCTGCTGTTCGGTGTGCTGGCGGTGCTCGTCCCGCTGCGGCTGCACGCCGAGGGCTGGGGCGGCGTTGCGATTGGCGCCGTCTTCCTCGTGACCGCGGGCGTCGAGACGGTGCTCAACCCGCTGCTCGGACGCTTCACCGACCGGCGCGGCTACATGCTGCCGGTCCGAATCGCGCTCATCGGCTCGGCCGCGGTCTCGCTGGCCTTCGCCTGGACGACGTCGGCGCCTGCGGTCGCCGCGCTCGTCGTGATCGCCGGGGTTGCGTACGGCGGGTTCTACACACCGGGGATGACCCTCCTGACGGACGCCGCCGAGCGCGCCGGGATCTCCGCCGCGCTGGCGTTCGGCGCGATGAACGGCGCCTGGGCCGCCGGCAACGTGGTCGGGCCGGCGTTCGGCGGCTGGTTGGCCGAGCTTGCCGGCGACGCCCTCCCCTACCTCCTGCTCGCGGGGGTCTGCCTCGTGAGCCTCGCCGCGACCGGCCGGTTCTCGCCGCGTCAGCTCCAGGCGAGCTCGCGGCCGAGCAGCTTGTAGAGCTCGCGGTTCGGCTGCTCGAACTCGGCGGCGAGACGGGCACGCGTCCCCGGCTGCATCGGCTTGTACTCACGCTCGTAGACGCGCGGATACGACTCGAGCCGCTGGGGCGGCGCGCCGAGGAACTCGAGCACCCGCGCGTGCGTACCGGCTGGATCGTCTGCCAAGTCGTCGCTCGGCACGATCAGGAGCTGGTCCCGCGGAAAGACTGCGAGCCAGCGCTCGAGCTGCTCCGCGTAGCGCCCGCGGGCCTGGTAGGTGTGGCTCCACCACTCGCGGCTGAAGTAGCGCGTGTCGGCGAGCAGCCGCTCCTCCTCGCCGCGCAGGCGATCCTCCTCCGCGGCCAGCGCGTCCTCGAAGGAGAGCGGCTCCCGGCCGAGCGCAACCTCGTGCTGGTAGTGCGAGAGCGCCCGGTCGACCGGGTTGCGGACAAGCACGACCAGCCGCGCCTCGGGCACGAGCTCGTGCACTCGGTGCGGCGCGAGCGGGTGAAAGACGTAGCTCGGGCTCGCCTCGCCGACGAGCTTCCCGCGCGTGCGGGCCTTGTTCGGGAAGTTCCCGCGGTACCAGGCCTCGCCGCGCCCGTAGTGGCGGTCGAAGTAGCTGACCTCCTTCCACGAGGGCCCCGTGATCGACGGATGGCGGCGCAGGTACGAGTAGAGCGCCGTCGTGCCCGCCTTCTGGGCGCCGAGGATCAGGAAGTCGGGCAGCGGCCGAGCGGCCGAGGTGGCGCGGCCGTAGGTCCAGACCGCGTTCCGCAGCACCGCGCGGACCGGGTCCGGCAGCGTCGGGACGAGCTCGGCGAGACCGCTCAACGGGCGGCGCGGTAGTCCCGCGCCTCGCGAACGAGTGCCTCGAACAGCCGCAGGTCCTCCCCGGCCTCCGGATGCCAGAGCACGCCGAGCGTGAAGCGTCGCGACGGATCTTCGAGCGCCTCGATCGTGCCGTCGTCGGCGCGGGCTGACTCGCGCAGGCCCTCGCCGAGCCGGCCGAAGCCCTGATGGTGATGCGACTTTACCGGCGCGTGCTCGCCCAGCAGGCCGCCGAGCTTCGTCTCCGGATCGACCGCCACGCCGTGCTCGGCGAACTCGCCCGGGAGCTCCTTGTGCTTCTGGTCGCCGACGACGTCTGGGAGGTGCTGCACGAGGTCGCCGCCGAGGGCGACGTTGAGCACCTGAGAGCCCCGGCAGACCGCGAGCACCGGCATGTCTCGCGCCAACGCGGCCTGCAGCAGCGCCAGCTCCGCGCGGTCGCGCTCCTCGACGATCCCGCCGGTTGCCTCGTGGCGCTCCTGGCCGTAGGTCGCCGGGTCGAGGTCGGAGCCGCCCGAGAAGACGATCCCGTCGAGCGCGTCGAGCGTCTCTTCGACCCCATCGTCGGAGGGCGGCACGAGCAGCGCCCGGCCGCCGGCGCGCTCGACTGCCCGCACGTAGTCGGCTGGCACGAGCGCCGACTCCTCTTCCCACGAGCCGAACGTCGCGCGCGTCAAGTAGGTCGTGATCCCGATCAGCGGCCGCATCCCAGGGAAGGTTAGGTTCTTCCGGTGAGCGGGAGCGCGAGGGTCGGCCTGGTCGGCTGCGGCAGCTGGGGCCGCAACATCCTGCGCGACCTGCTCTCGCTCGGGTGCAGCGTGAGCGCGGTCGCGCGCTCGCCGGAGAGCCGGGCGCGGGCCGAGGACGCGGACACGACCGTCGCCAGCGTGTCGAAGCTGCCGGACGTGGACGGCATCGTGATCGCGACGCCGACCACCACGCACGCCGCCGTGATCGACGAGGCGCTCGAGCGCGGCGTGCCGGTCTTCGTCGAGAAGCCGCTCACGAACGACCTCATCGCCGCCGACCAGCTCGCGGCTACGGCCGGCGAGCGGCTGTTCGTGATGGACAAGTGGCGCTACCACCCTGGCGTGGAGCTGCTCCGCGACCTCGCGCATGACGGCTCGCTCGGCGCGGTCCGCGGGCTGCTGACGACGAGGGTCGGGTGGGGCAACCCGCACGACGACGTGGACGCGGCCTGGGTGCTCGCGCCCCACGACCTCTCGATCGCGCTGGAAATCCTTGGTGAGCTGCCGCGCGCGCGGGCGGCGGTTGCCGACCTCAGCGGCGACGAGGTTCAGGGCCTCGTCGGCCTGCTGGGCGAGCGCCCGTGGCACCGGCTGGAGGTCTCGGTTCGCTCGCCGGAACGCCGGCGCGAGGTGCAGCTCGTCTGCGAGGACGGCGTCGCGCTGCTGGCGAACGGCTACAGCGAGCACGTGCTCCTCCACCGTGACGACGCCGACGAGCCCGAGCGGCGGGAGATCGCCACCGAACTGCCGCTGCGGCGGGAGCTGCGAGCCTTCGTCGAGCACCTGCAGGGCGGCCCGCCGCCTCGCTCCAGCGCTGCCGAGGGCGCGCTCGTCGTGCGGCGGATCGCGGAGCTGCGCGCGCTGGCCGGAGCACCTGCATGAGCATCGCGGCCACCGTCCTGATCCCCACCCACGACCACGGGCGGACGCTGCTCCGCTCGGTCCCGAGCGCGCTGGCCCAGACGGTCTCGGAGCTCGAGGTGTTCGTGGTCGGCGACGGCGCGCCCGACGAGACGCGCGAGCTGATGGCCGAGCTGGCCGCCGCCGACGAGCGCGTCCGCTTCTTCGACAACCCGAAGGGCGAGCGCCACGGCGAGGCTCACCGGCATGCCGCGCTCCAGGAGGCCCGGGGCGAGATCGTCTGCTACCTCTCGGACGACGACGTCTGGTTGCCGGACCACGTCGAGGAGCTGCAACGGCTGCTCGCAGACGCCGACCTCGCGCACAGCCTCTCGTTCGCGATCGACGCGGACCGCCTGCACGTGGTACGGCTCGACCTCGCCCGCGACTTCCATCGACAGGTGCTCCTTGGAGGAGAAAGCCGGATTCACCTCTCGATCACGGGTCACACCATGGAGCTCTACCGGCGGCTGCCCGAAGGGTGGCGGCCGACCCCGCAAGGGATCTACACCGACCTGTATCTCTGGCAGCGCCTGCTATCGCTGCCGGGAACGCGAGCCGCGAGCGGCACGCGGCCGACGGTGCTCCACTTCCCCAGCGACCTGCGAGCAGGCTGGAGCATCGAGCAGCGGATCGCCGAGATCGACCGCTGGAACCAGCCCGAGCTCGCCGTCACCGTCCGGCAGCAGCTGCTCGACAACGTCCTTCCCGACCGCGCCGCGCTCGATGAGGCGCTGACCAACCGGGAGCACGAGGTCGACGAGTTGCACGCGCACGTGGAAGTCCTAAAAGGGGCGCTCGCAGAGGCCGAGAAGGCTCACGTTGAGCTGCAGGCGATCAGCGACTCCGTCACGTGGAGGCTGCGCGGCCGGCTGTTGTGCGTCCCGGGGCTCAGAGCGGTTGCCAGGGCTCTAGCTGGGCCAGCAGCGCCTGCAACGGCGGAGCGTCGCGATCGCGATCGGAGACGAGGGCCGTAGCAGCGGGCCACTCGATCCCGAGCTCGGGATCGGCCCAGTTGCAGGCGAGCTCGTCCTCCGGGTCCCAGTACTCGCTGACCGCGTACACGTGCAGCGAGGGCTCGTGGAAGTAGAAGCCGTGTGCCACGCCGCGAGGGATCACGAGCGCGCCCGGCCGCTCCCGGCCGAGTTCGACGAGCACCGCCAGTCCCTCCGTCGGCGAGCCGTGCCGCAGGTCCCTGAGGCCGACGGACGCCCGACCGACCGGAACGGTCAGGTAGTCGTGGTGCCGGATGTGGACGTGCACGCCCCGGAGGACGCCCGCCTCCGACCAGACCGCGTTCCACTGGATCGGGTCGGCGCCCGTGCCCCACTCGCGGCGGTAGAGCTCGGTGAAGACGCCACGCCGGTCGGCGTGCGCCTGGAGTTGCCGGTAGACCGTGCCCGCAGGGAGGATCGCGACGGCCATACCGGCGTTTATACCTCCCGGTGGGATGCCTGTCTGGGCCGCCGAGGTCGAGGTCGACGAACGGCTCGTGCGAGGGCTGCTGGCGCAGCTCGGACTCGAGGACGCCGGTCTGCGGAAGCTGGCCGAGGGCTGGGACAACAGCGTCTGGGTCGTCGACGAGCGGTACGCCTTCCGCTTCCCACGCCGCGCGGTGGCGATTCCGGGGTTCGAACGGGAGCTCGCGCTGCTGCCGAAGCTGGCGCCGCTCCTGCCGCTCGCGGTCCCGCGCCCGGCATTCGTCGGCGAGCCGACGGACGGCTACCCGTGGCCGTTCTTCGGCGCTGAGCTGATTCCCGGCGTCGAGGCCGGCGTGGCCGAGCTCGACGATGAGTCGCGGCTGTCAGTCGCGCTCGCGCTGGCCCGCTTCCTGCGCTCGCTGCACGCGCTCGAGCTCGACGAGCCACTGCCGCTCGACCCGAACGGGCGCGCCGACATGCCGAAGCGCGTCGGCCTGGCACGCGAGGAGCTCCACAAGCTCGACCGGCTCGGCCTCTGGAGCGCGCCGCCGGAGCTCTCGGGCTTCCTGGCAGAGGCCGAGCGCCTGCCGCCGCCCGAGCCTGCCGCCGTCGCGCACGGCGACCTCCACTTCCGGCACCTGCTCGTGCACGGCCGCGCCGCGAGCGGCGTGATCGACTGGGGCGACGTCTGCCGCGCCGACCCCGCGATCGACCTGCCGCTCTACTGGAGCTTCGTCCCGCGCGAGAGCCGCGAGGCCTTCCTCGACGCGTACGGCCCGGTCACCGAGACGCAGCTGCAGCGTGCGCGGGTGCTCTCGATCCAGCTCTGCGCGGTGCTCGCTCACTACGGGCACTCGGAAGGGCAGCCGGAGATCCTGCGCGCTGGGCTCGACGGGCTCGAGCGAACGCTCGCCTAGGCCAACGCCGCGATCCACTCCGCGAAGAGCGGGTCGACGATCGCCTGCTTGCGGCCGTCGGCCTCGATCTCCGCCCGCGCGCTCAGGCGGTGGAGCGCCTTCTGGGCGCTCGGCTTGGTCAGCGCCAGCCGCTCGAGCACGGCGGCGCGGTAGGGCGAGCCCTCGCCGGCGATGATCGCGCGCAGGGTCTTCTGCTCCGAGGTGTCGAGGCCACGCCACTGTGCCTCGAACTCCGGCTGCAGCTCGTCGAGCGCCGCGGTGTGCGCCCGCACCCAGTCCTCGAGGTCCGCCGTGCCCTTCGGCTCGATCTCCTCCCAGAGTCGGTGCGCCAGCAGCATCGCCCGCTGCGGGTGGCCCTTCGCCGAGACGAGCAGCGGATTGAGCGCCTCGCCGACCGAGCGCTTGCTTTCGCGGAAGCGCTCGGTCACGTAACCGGCGAGATCGTCGTCACGCAACCGTCCCAGCCGCAGCGGCACGGCCGAGCCGTAGAGCGGCGCCTCCTTGTGCTCGAAGAGCTGCTTCATCAGCCCCGGTTCGGAGCCGGCGAACACGTAGGAGGCGACCTCGCCCTGGAACTGGATGTGGCTGCGCAGGAGCCCGTCCAGCGACGGCACCTTGCGCACGTCCTGGAACTCGTCGAGCGCGATGTAGGCGCGGAAGCCGCCCGACTCTTCGAGCCGCAGGGGCAGGTCGAGCAGCGCGTGCAGGGCCGGCAGCGGGTCGGTCTTCGGCTCCAGCTGCAGGCGCGCGCTGATCCCGAACGCGCCGAGGGAGAGGCCGAGGCCGGTCTTCTGCAGGAACTCCTCGACGCGGCCGCGGATCGCGCCGCGCAGCTCCTTCGCGTACGCCCGCTCGAAGCGAACGGCCACGTCGGCGAGCGAGACCACGCCGTAGAGGTCGACCAGCACCGGCACGAGCCCTTCCTGCCGCTCGCCGTCCACGAGCGCGCGCCGCAGGAGGCTCGTCTTGCCGTACTTGCGCGGCGCGTAGAGGCGCACGTAATGGCCGCCGACGGCGTTCTTGAGCAGCGCCAGGGTCTCCTCGTCGCGGTCCACGATCTGGTCAGGCTCGATCGGCCGCGAGTAGACGAACGGGTTCACATCGGTGATCACTTCGTCTGGGAGGATACCTGCCAGTAGTCCTGCAAGATACCAAACAGTAGGCCCAACGCATACTGGTCTTGTGGCCATTGCAGCATGCAAGGCATCGGAGTACCCTCGAAAGCGAGAGTTCAAAGGGGAGCGTCGCCGTGGTCTCTTCGCCGCCGGGATCGCTGGTGCAGCGCGCACGTTGGTACACCGCGCTCGGGCTTGCGGCGGTCGTCCTTTCTCCGGCGCCCGCCGAAGCGCGCCACATCCTGCAGGACGACACCCCGCCCCTCGTCTCGTACACGGTCGACGGGATCGTGGGCAGCAACGGCTGGTACCGGGGCAGCTCGAGCGGCGCGTTCATCGTCGTCCACTGGTCGGTGAGCGACCCGGACTCGCCGATCACCTCGACGACCGGGTGCGAGCCGGCGGTTCGCGTCAACGACCCGAATACGGGCACAACGCTGACGTGCACCGCGTCGAGCGACGGTGGGACGACGTCGGTGACCACGAAGACGTTGAAGGTCGACGCCACCGCTCCGACGAGCGTGAGCGCGAGCGCCGCCCGCTCGCCCGATCACAGTGGCTGGTTCAACGCCTCGCTCGGGATCGGCTGGAGCGGCAGCGACGCCACCTCGGGGATCGCGTCCTGCAGTTCGATTACCTACAGCGGACCC
>DATIOF010000141.1:0-45999 GCA_035473395.1 Gaiellaceae bacterium | reverse complement strand
CGCTGCGCCTGGGCGTGCCAGCGGCCGCCGCGCTCCTCGGCAAGTTGCTCGCGCGCCTGGTCCCAGACCTGCTCGGAGTCGAGCAATATCCCGTCGAGGTCGAAGACGACCGCCTCGATCACAGCGCGGCGTAGGCCTGGTCGTGGAGAACGAGCGGGCGCGTCGCGGCAGGGCCGGGCTCAGCCGCCTCGACGCTCGCGACGAAGAAGGTGTGGTCGCCGGTCTCGAGTTCGCGCGAGACACGGCAGCGCAGCCATCCGGCCGCTCCGGCGAGCTGCGGCGGCCCCTCGGCGCCCTCTCGCAACGCGATTCGCTCCCAGAGCGCGATCGGCGGCACGCCTCGCGCGAAATGCTGCGCGAGCTGCTCCTGCTCGGCGGCGAGGATGCTGATCGCGAGCTCGCCGGTCTCGCGCAGCAGCTCGTGCAGCGCGGCGTCGCGGCGGATCGCGAAGCCGACCAGAGGCGGGTCGATCGAAAGCGACACGAGCGAGGCGACAGTGAGCCCGGCCGGCTGTCCGCCGACGTCCACCGTGACGACCGCCACTCCGGCCGGGACGCGGCGCATGACCGCGCGAAGCTCCTCGCCGCTCACCACGTGGCGATGATACGAGCGTCCCAACCCGGTGTCAGACACGCACACGGAAGTGTCACGCCCGTGTGACGAAATCGACGCGGCCACGGGAGTGCCGCATCGAGCCCCCTACCCTCGAAGACATGCCGCGAGAACCGAGGATCGAGGTTCCCGGCGGCATCTATCACGTCAGCTCAAAGGGCAATCGCGGCTGCGTCGTTTTCGAGGACGACTTCGAGCGCCGGACCTTCCTCAAGCTCCTGAGCCTGGTGACGAGGCGGTGCGGATGGGCCTGTCACTCGTTCTGTCTGATGTCGAACCACTTCCATCTGCTCGTGCAGTTGGACATCGCCGGCCTTTCGGCAGGAATGCAACAACTGAACGGCTCATTCGCGCGCTTCTCCAACAAACGCCACGGGAACGTCGGCCATCTGTTCAGGAACCGCTTTTGGAGTGAGGAGATTGCGACCGACAGTCATCTGCTCGAGGCCGCTCGATACATCGTCCTCAACCCGGTTCGGGCCGGTATCTGCGCTCGGCCGGGCGATTGGGCTTGGAGCAGCTACCGGTCTTGCGCGGGCCTCGACTTCGCGCCGAGGTTCCTCGCCGCGACGCAGCATCTTCGGCTGTTCGCATCGAACCCGTCAGCGGCGCAGAAGGCCTATCGGGACTTCGTTCACGACGGGATCGGTGCTCCGTCCCCCCGTGTCAGGCACAGTGACGAAGTGCGCTTACGCTCGAGGCGAGACTAGTTGTGCGCGCACTTGCGGTAACCCGCGCGGATCTGGTCGCGCTCCGCGTTCATCTGCTGCTCGAGCGAGACGTCGGCCGGGTTGTGCCTGTCGTACGCGTGCAGTCCAGGACCCAGCCACATGACGTCGGGCGTGACACCCGGTCCCGGAGCTGTGATCCGGTACTCCTCGCCCGTGCCGGGCCCGCGCTTGCGGTTCGGCGTCGAAGGCGTGTGGGCGTACCCGCCGACCCACGGGTTCCGGGCGTAGAAGCCGTAGCAGAACATCCCGGGCGGCCCGTGCGAGACGAACGAGTTCTCGCGCAGCCAGCCCGGCCCGTAGGACGAGTTGTACGTGTCGAGGAAGAGCAGCCGGCCATAGCCGTCGGTCGGCGCGCCCACGCTCGTCGTGCCGAAGCCGCGGATGCCCTTCCCCTGGTACGTGTACTGGCCGAAGACCTCCTGGAAGCGGCCGCCGTAGATCCAGTCCGTGTAGACGTCGAGCTTCGCCGGCTCGCCGGTCCAGTGCGAGAGGTGCAGCCACCACGTTTTCTGCTGGCCGAGCCACGGCGCGAGACCGAGGTCGGGCAGCGCGGTCTGCCAGCTCTGCAGCGCCCAGTACGAGCCGTTCGACGCCTTGCAGGCGGTCACGAGCCACGGGAGATCGGGGCCGTCGTAGGCCCCGCACGTGTTCTTGAAGGTCTTCCAGACGAGGTGGTGATGGCGCCAGCCGCCGGAGTAGTCGAGCTTGAACGCGACCTGTTTGATCTTCGGGTTGGACGGCCGCTGCCGCGCGTTCACCGCGCCCCACGCGAGCAGATGCGTGACCTTGCCCCGCACGGAGTAGGTGACGAGCGCCGTGCCCTTGTCGTTGACGGCGAGCTTGATGTTCGACGCGTTGCGGATGATCAGCTGCGAGGCACTCGCCGAGCCGGCAAGCGTCAGTGACGCGCCGAGGGCGCACACGAGCACGAGGAATCTCGACTGCCGCATAGCTCTCTCTTCATCGGCGGCACGCGCCGCCGACTTCTGCCTCGTTCGAGGGACGCTACGAGGCCAGCCGCTCGGCGGCGGCGTCGGGCGCCACCGGCACCTCGAGGGGCAGCCCGAGGAAGACGTCGATCACGTTCGGATCGAACTGCGTCCCCGCGCCTGCCTGCAGCCGGCGGCACGCTTCCTTGCAGCTCAGCCGCTTGCGGTAGGGCCGGTCGGTCGTCATAGCGTGGAAGGCGTCGCAGACCAGGATGATCCGCGCCTCGATCGGGATCTCCTCGCCGGCCTTCTTGTCCGGGTAGCCGGCGCCGTCCCAGCGCTCGTGGCAGCTGCGGACGATCGTGCGCACCTCGGCGAGCCGTTCGATCGGCTCGAGGATCCGCTCGCCGAGCTCCGGGTGCATCTCGATGATCGTGCGCTCCTCGGGCGAGAGCGGGCCGGGCTTGAGCAGGATGCTCGTCGGGATCCCGATCTTGCCGATGTCGTGGAAGAGGGCGCCGAGCTCGAGCCGTTTCAGCTCGACGGCTTCGAAGCCCATCGCCTCGCCGACCCGCAGCGCCATGTCGGTGATCCAGCGCGTGTGCGACGAGGTGTACTCGTCGTTGGCCTCGAGCGCGTTCGCCAGCGCCTCGACGGTCGAGACGAAGGTCTCCTCGAGGTTCTCGAAGCTGCGGGCGCGCTCGAGCGCGACGGCCGCCTGGTAGGAGATGCCGCCGAGCAGGCGCAGGATCTCGTCGACGGTGTGCTCGCTGTCGGTGGTCGGCTCGCGGACGGAGATGAAGCCCTCCAGCGCGCCGTCGGTCCGCAGCGGAGCCAGCGCCAGGTCGGGCCAGGTGATCCCCTCCGGAGGCTTCGAGTGCCGCTCGGCCTCCTCGGCCGGGACGAGGAACGGCTCGGTGCGCTCGCCGATCGCGAGCAGCAGCGACTCGGCGGGAAGCACGACTTCGAGCATCGGCCGCAGCGCGGGCTCCGACTCGTAGTCCGAGTGCGCGCTGATCCGGAAGTCGCCGTTCTCGTCCGGCAGCCAGAGCGCGCATTTCTTGTCGCCCAGGATCCGAGCCGCCGCACGCACGGTCTCGGAGCCGATCGCGCCGGGCGTGGCCGCCTCGGAGATCGCGCCGGTGAACTCGAGCAGGGCCTTCAGGTGGTCGGCCTCGCGACGCTGCGCCTCGTACAGGCGCGCGTTCTCGAGCGCGACCGACGCCTGGCCAGCGAGCACTTCGAGCAGGCGCACGTCGTCCTCGTCGAACTGGTCGACGCCGAGCTTCGAGATTGCGACGACACCGATTACGCGCGCGCCGTAACAGAGCGGCACGGCGATCTGCGACTCCTCGATCATGTGCGTCCCGGGGATCATCACCGCGTACTCGCACTCGAGCGTGTTCTTGACGAGCAACGGCTCCGAGGTCTCGGCGACGTGGCCGGTGATGCCCTCGCCGATACGGGTGCGCGGGAAGTCGACGCGCTCACCGCTGCGGGAGAGCAGCTCGCCGCGGAAGGCGATCGGCACGACCTCGTCGCCCTCGATCACCGAGACGCGGCAGTTGTGGTAATCGATCAGGAGCCGGAGCTCGTCGGCGATCACCTCGCCGATCTTGCGCACGTCGTTCAGCCGGTTCAGCTTGCCGGCGAGGCTCTGCAGCATCTTCAGGTGCGCGATCGAGCGGACGTCGCGTCCGGTCGCGGGCTTGGCGTCCGGGCGCTCGCTCGCCTCGTCGTCGAAGAGCACGATCTGGTTCTTGCCGCGTGCCTTGGCGGTCATCATCGCCGCCTCCGCGCAGGCCACCAGCTCGCGCGGGTTCATCGCATGCTCCGGGCCTTGCGAGACACCGACGGAGATGGTGATCTTGCCCGCCGGCCCGAACTCGACCTCGTCGAGGGTCTCGGTCAGGCGGCTGGCCAGCGCGAACGCGTCGGCCGCGCCACCGCTCGGCATGATCACGCCGAACTCCTCGCCGCCGAGCCGGCAGACGACGTCCGAGCCGCGCAAGGCTGCGCGCAGGAGCTCGGCGAGCTCGGTCAGCACCTGGTCGCCGGCCCCGTGGCCGTAGACATCGTTGACGCGCTTGAAGTCGTCGATGTCGAGCATCAGCACCGCGACCGAGACGCGCGAGCGGTTCGCGCGCGTGAGCTCGGCCCGGAGCCGCTCGTGGAAGTAGCGGTGGTTGTAGAGACCGGTCAGCGAGTCGGTCTGGGCCTGGTACTCGAGGCGAGCGCGGATCTGGGCGTTGTCGAGCGCGAGCGCGGCCGCATCCGCGAAGCGCGTCGTCAGCTCGAACTCCTCGTCGCTGAAGCTGGCGTCCTCGCCGAGCCGGTAGATGTTGAGCACGCCCTTGACCATGTCGCGCGCGATCAGCGGCACGGTGATCAGCGCCTCCGCCTCGTCCGGCGGCGTGCCCGGCACGGTCTTGGTGCGTGGGTCGAGGTGCGCCTGGTTGGTGCGCACCGGCTCGCGGTGGAGGGCGGCCCAGCCGGTGATCCCCTCGCCGAAGTCGGAGCGGCTGCTCATGATCTTCTCGGCCCACTTGTCGCGCGCGAGCACCGGGGTCAGCTGCGTCTGCGCCTCGTCGGCCTGGTAGATCGAAAGCGTGTCGTGCGGCACCAGCTGCGCGAGCGTGTCTGCGATTCGGTCGAGCAGCCGGTCGAGGCTGTGCTCGGAAAGGATGTCGTGGAAGACGTCCGCCAGCTGGCGGTACGACTGGACGAGCGAATCAGGACGCGGGGCTTCAGGGACGGTGGATTCGCCGTCCAGCGCATGCGCAGGCGCAACAGCCGCAAGGTGATGCCGCACCGCCATAGTTTCTCGCTTGCGCAAGCGCTGGAGATCCCCCGGAAAGGGGAACTTTCAGACGAGCAGATAGGCGGCGATCGAGGCCGCCAGCAGGGTCAAGCCGCCGATCGCGAGCTCGATCCGGCGCGTGGCAAGCAGGTTTGCGCTGGCCGGGTGCGGGATGACGCTTGCGGGCAACGCACCCAGCGCGAGCAGGGCGATTGCGAGCGAAACGAGCCCGAGGGCGACGAACGGCAGCTTGCGGACGCTCGGCGCGAGGGTGGCTCCAGCGAGGAAGCCGTGCGGGAGCGGCGGCGTGACTGCCGCTCGAACGGGTGGCTTGGACTGCGTGGCGGTCGAGGTCGTCCGACTCCGGTTCGTCGTCGTGGGAGGTGCGGCTCGCGGCCCGCGCGGTTGCGCTCGCGCCGGTCGCGGTGAGCGCCGTCGCGACTTGATGGTGGTGTTTGGGGTCACACGCGCGCGCGAGGGAGTCGTCGCGCTCGGCGGTGGCGGCGGCGTGGCTGCGGGCGGGGGAGGTGGAGGCGGCGCGGGCGGCACGGCCGGTGGCGGAGGTGGCGGTGGCGCTGGGGGCGGTGCGACCGGCAGCGTCATCGTCGGGGTCGAGACCGGCAGCGTCGGCAGGGTGATCGTCGGTAGGCCAATGTCTGCCCCGCCGATCGACGCGCCGGCCCACAGGCCGCTGAGCCCGCAGGCGAGAAGCACGAATCCGCGCAGTCGCCGCACAGGGAGATAACCGCGCAGCCGCAGTTTCGGTTTCGCTCGTGCCGCTCTTGTGGAAGAAGCGTTCCGTGGATTACTACGAGGTGCTCGGCCTGCAGCGCGGTGCGGACGCGACCGAGATCAAGCGCGCCTTTCGGGCCAAGGCCCGCCTGCTGCACCCCGATGTCTCGGGCGACCCCGACGCCGAGGAGCGTTTCCGTGAGCTGGCCGACGCGTACGCGGCGCTGTCGAAGCCCGCTAGCCGGTTGCTCTACGACCGCTTCGGCTACCGGGGACGCGGCGCCTGGCCGGCGGGGCCGGCGCAGGGCCTGTTCGACCTCTGGGAGCGGTCGCGGCGCCGCAGCGCGGGCGACGTCGCCGAGGTCGAGCTGGACTTCTACGAGGCCGCGCGCGGCGGGAGGCAGCGGGTGCGTTACCGGGCGCGCACCGCCTGCTCGTCCTGCACGACTCGCCACTGCCCCACCTGCGACGGCCGTGGCAACCGCCGGGAGAGCCTCGACGACGGCGACGTGCGCGTGCTCCAGCTCGTGACCTGCGAGGACTGCGGCGGCACCGGCCGCTTTGCCGGAGCGTGCGAGGAGTGCGGTGGCTCCGGCGAGGTCCAGGGCGAGCGAGAGACCGAGGTGACCGTCCCGTCGGGCGTCGAGGACGGTGCGCGCGTGCCGGTCGGCGACGACGGCGAGCAGGTTCGGATCCGCGTTCGACCGCAGCCGCGCGACCCGGCCGCGCTCCGGGTGGCCGCGGCGCTGGGGCTCGTGGCGGCGCTCGGTTTCCTCGTTTTCTTGCTGATCGGTTAAGCCCTTGTAAGAACCTTGTGCGAGACGCTCCAACGCGTGATGTTCTCGCTAGCTTGAGCGTCATGTACGGAACCTCGCTCACGCTCGTCGACAACCGGGTGACCATCGTGGTCGCCGCGTTCGCCGCCGCCTTCCTGGTCTCGCGCCTCAGCGGGATCGTGGCTGGCCGCGTCCTGCGCTGGCACGAGCAGCGGCACGCCGGCACCGATCCCGGTGAGACCGGCAAGCTGACCGAGGTCAAGCGCGACGAGACGCTGGTGGCGCTGATCCGGACGGGAATCGCCTACGCCGGCTTCGCTGCGGCCGGCGTGCTCGCCTTCGCCGAGCTGCTGGGCGGCGTCGACCGCCTGGCCGCGCTCGCCGGCGCATCCTTCCTGCTGATCCTGGTCGGCTTCGCGGTTCAGCGCGTGCTCACCGACATCATCGCCGGCTTCGCGATGTTCGCCGAGCGCTGGTTCGCGGTGGGCGACACGATCGCCGTTCCGGGGCTCGAGCTGCAGGGCGTCGTCGAAGACGTCTCGCTGCGGCGGACGAAGCTGCGCACGCTCGACGGCGAGTCGATCCACATCCACAACTCGCAGATTCCCGCCGTCAAGGTGCTGCCGCGCGGAGTCAAAGAGCTCGGGATCGAGCTGTTCGTCTCCGACCGCGAGCGCGGCGAGGTGCTGATTGGCTCGGTTGCTGCGCTGCTGCCGGAAGGCCCGACGACGTTCGTCCGCAAGCCGTGGGTCGACGCGGTCGACGAGCTCTCGCCCTCGCTCGTCCGGGTCGCGCTGCGCGCCACCACCGCCCCGGGACGCGAATGGCTTGCCGAGAGCTTCTTCGCCGACCTGCTGAAGGAGAAGGCCGAGCCCGGCCTGATCGTGCACGGCCCGATAGTGCTCGCGGTCGACGAGACCGCCTCGCGCAGCTTCGCCCGCGCCAGCGCCGCGATGCGCTGGCAGGCGCGCCGCGAAGCGGCCTAGCCCAACCTCGGGCGCTTCGCGGCGTCTCTAACCGGCATGAGGCTCGTCTGCCTCGGGCTCCTCTTCGCGTCGATCGCCTCGGGTCACGTCCACGTGTCGATGACGGGGAAGCGACCCGCGGCCGTGCTCGGCAAGCCGTGGACAGTACGGCTCGCCGTTCGGCCCGCCTCGTTTCGGGGCACGGTGGCGGTCACGGCGACCGGCCCGAAGCGCCTACAAGCGCGGGCTACCCGCAGGCAGGGCGTGTATCGCGTTCGGCTCACGTTCCCCGCGGCGGGCCGCTGGCGGCTGACGGCACGTGCGGGTGGGTCGACCTCGCAGCTCGGAACCGTGCTGGTCGCGCCGGCGCCGCTGGTCTTCAGCGAGCCGACGTCGATCGACCTCGAGCCCGCCGGCACGTTGCTGCTCGTCGAGAACAATCCGGGCCGGCTACTGCGGATCGATCCGGAGACCGGGAGAGTGACGGTGCTGGTCCCGGCCATGACGCGCCCCTACGCCGTCGTCCGGGCTCCCTCCGGCGACCTCTTCGTCTCGGTCGAGAGCCGCGTCGACCGCATCGCCCCGGATGGCGCCCGCACGACGGTCGTCGATGCGGGCACGGACGTCGGACCGCTCGCGGTCTCGCCGGGCGGCGACGTCTACTACGCGACGGCGACGCAGGTCTTCCGGCTCGCCGCTGGCGCCGGGCCTCCGATTCGGGTCGCGGGCACCGGCGCCGTGGGCGGTGGCGGGGACGGTGGCCCGGCGCTCGACGCCCAGCTCTCGGCGCCGCACGGCCTCGCGCTCGCGGCAGACGGGGCGCTGCTCGTCTCCGACGCCGGCAACGGGCGGGTCCGGCGAATCGATCCGGTCAGCGGCGTGATATCTGCGCTGGCGCAGATCGGCCGGCCCGACGGTCTCGATGTGCTCGCAGACGGGTCGATCGTCGTCGTGGACGGGCAGAACGATCGCGTCGTCCACCTCACTTCCTCCGGCACGCGAATCGGCTTCGTCGGCCCGGTCTTTGCGATCACGTACGACGTCGAGGCGGCGCCCGGAGGCGTGGCCTACGTCCTGGAGGCCGGTCCGGCGGGGCGAATCCGCCGCGTCGCCGCCGACGGCACCGTCACGACGGTCTCCCGGAAGCAGTAGCGACCGCCTCCGCCTCCTCGAGCTCTCGCCGCAGGTCGTTCACCCGCGGGAGCACCGCCAGCGCGGGCAGGATCGGGAGCCAGAGGTTGAAGAGCCGGTAGACGACTACGCCTAGCAGGGCGCGAACGAAGGGGAAGCCGACCCACGTGAGCGCGAAGGTGAGCGCGATCTCGACGATCCCGGCCCCGCCCGCGGGCAGCGAGCGCCGCGTCAGCACGTAGCCGGTCGCGTAGCCGATGATCAGCGCGGGCACCGAGAGCCTCGGGTTGCCGAAGACCTGCAGCGCGCCCCAGAGGCAGGCGATGTCACCTGCCCAGTAGGCCGCCGACCCGAGCAGCCCGAGCCCGTGCTCGCGCGGCGGCGCGACGAACATCGAGCGCAAGATCGAGAGCCCCGCGACGGCATGCGCGAACCCCTGGCGGATCCGGCCGCCGTCTCCGGCCCTCGAGTAGCGCGGCGCTCGCTTCGGCGAGGTCACCCAGACCGCGACGAACGCGCCCGGGATCACGAGCAGCCAGGGCAGCGTCAGTGTGAGCGGCACGTCCTCGCCGCTGACCAGGATCGCGATCGCCGAGCAGAGCGCCGCCGGCGCGAGCACCGCGTATTCGAGCGCGCCGAGTGCCAGGACGCGCGCGACCGCTCCGTCGCGGTCGTCGCCGGCGCTGCGCAGCGCCCAGTAGTCGACCGCGAAGCCGCCCGTCGTGCGCGTGGCGGCGAACACGCCGAAGCCGCCGACCACCGTCTGCAGCGAGCGCCCGAAGCTGAGGCTCGGGCCGTCGTCGACCTTGGAGGTGGCGCGCACCATCAGCACGTAGCCCGCGTAGGCCAGCAGCTCGCCGCCGAGGCAGAGGATCAGCCAGACGGGGTGGAGGTGGCGCGCCGCCCGGTCGATCCGCTCTCCGCCGGCGATGTCGGCCAGCCCCGCGACGGCGCCGAGCGCGAGCACGGCCGGCACGATGAGCACGAGCAGTGGGCGGCGTTCGACCCAGTCGCGCCCGCGACGGAGCGACCCTGGCCCTGGCGGCGACGACACACTCGAACGCTAGTCGAGCACTCCCGGAAACGAGGTCCTTGTGTCGAATCTGTGCATTCATGCGGTTTATTCAGAGCACAGACGGGACTCGACCGCCGGTTTCGCTAGGGTCGGCCGCTCTGAGGCTTGGAACAGGGGCATCGAGGCGGGCGTTGCCCGCCGCCATGGTTGTCGCAACAGCCGCGTTGGTCTCGTCCGGCGTGGGCGCTCAAGCTGCGGCGACCCAGTCGTCGGCCGGGTGCACGAGGACACTCGCGGCCGGTCACGGAGACCTCAACCGCTTCGTCCGCCACCTCCGCCGCGGTGCGGTCGGCTGTCTCCGAGGAACCTTCCACCGGTCGCTGGCAATTCGCAACGGCGGTTTTCGCCTGCTGGCCGCGCCCGGCTCCCGCGCGACAATCGACGGCATGCTCTACATCTCGCACACGGCGCACGACGTGGAGCTCGCGAGACTCGTCCTGCGCTCGACCATCACGCCGAACGTCCGGATCAACGGATCGAGGATCACGATCCGCCGCTCCGTGATCACGAACGGGCACACGGGAATCTGCGTCTCGGTCGGCGGTGGTTTCGAGCGCTGGGGCATCGCCCACGGGGTCGCCCTGTTGCACAACAGAATCCACGACTGCGGTCGCCTGCCCGCCACGAACCACGATCACGGGATCTACGTCGAGGGCGCGACCGCGACCGTGATCGCCGGCAACCTGATCTACGACAACGCCGACCGCGGCATTCAGTTCTATCCCAACGCCCAGGGCTCGGTCGTGACGAACAACGTCATCAACGGCAACGGCGAGGGCGTCTCCTTCGGCAGCGAGTCCGCCGGCGGCGAGTACCGCAGCGCCTACGCGTCGAGCGGGAACGTCGTCGCCCGCAACATCATCAGCAACTCCCGGGAGCGCTACAACCTCGAGGCGTGGTGGGGCGGTCCGGTCGGCGTCGACAACGTCGCGCGCGACAACTGCCTGTGGGGGGGCGCGCAGGGCAATGTCGACGGCTTGTCCGGCGGGTTCCTCGCGATCGCGAACCGGATCGCGAAACCGGGCTTCGTCAATGCGGCCCGCGGCGACTTTCGCCTCCGGCCGGGCAGCCGGTGCGCCGGAATGGGGCCGCAGTAAGCGGCGGGGGTGGGATTCGAACCCACGAGCGCCTGTTACGGCGCTAGCGGTTTTCAAGACCGCCCCGTTCGACCGCTCCGGCACCCCGCCGGGTCGGGAGCTTACGCGTGAGTCAGGTGATAGCGGCCGTTGGAATCGCGGCGGATGCACCGGTAGCCATAACGGCGGTACTGGCTGTCGTAGCGGTGGGCGCAGAACTCGCCCGCGCGGAGGCACTTCTCCTGCCCGCCGATGACGGCGTGCTTGAAGCCGGCGCTGCACGTTTTCGCGCCGACTGCCGGTGCCGTACTCGGCGACGGCGCGGCCGGAGAAGCCGTCCCTGCCGCCAGGGCGGCGACAAGCGTCGCGAGGGCGAGCGCCAGGCGGCGGGGGGTCATCGCCACAGCGTTCGCCAGAAGCCGGAGCGGCCGAGAGCACGGCCGAGCAGCTTGTTCTTCGCGCGGCGCTCGATCCGCTTGGGGTCGCCGGAGGCCAGCGCCTCGGCGTCGCCGAGGAGACGGGCATCCCGATAGAGCAGGCGTCGCAGACGGCTCATGGCTAAAACGTACTACGAAGCAGCCGGAACTACGACTCGATCCGGGGCGGAGCTCCGAACTCTTGGAGCACCGCGGGCACCTCGCCCTGGAAGTTCTCCAGCACGGCCAGCGCCCAGCGGTCGGTGACGGCGGTGCCATTCAGCGTGTGCACGAACTCGGTGTGGTTGTTCGCGCGGTAGCGGATGCCGAGACGGCGTGACTGGTAGTCGGTCGTGTTCGAGGCCGAGGTCAGCTCGCGATAGCGCTGCTGGGATGGAAACCACGCCTCGAGGTCGTAGCGCTTGGCCGCGGCCGCGCTCAGCTCGCTCGCTTCGATGTTGACGACGCGGTAGGGGAGGCCGAGCTCCTGGGCCAGCGACTCCTCGATCGCGAGCAGGCGCTCGTGCTCGTCCCACGACTCCTCCGGCAGCACGTACGCGAACAGCTCGACCTTGTTGAACTGGTGGACGCGGAACATCCCGCGCGTGTCGCGACCGGCGGCGCCGGCCTCGCGGCGGAAGTTGGTCGAGAAGGCCGTGTAGCGCAGCGGCAGCTGGTCGCGGTCGAGGATCTCGCCCATGTGCAGCCCGGCGAGCGCGACCTCGGAGGTGCCGGTCAGGTAGAGACCCTCGTCGACGACCTCGTAGATCTCGAAGCGCTCGGCCGGGAAGAAGCCGGTGCCGTACATCGCCTCCTCGCGCACGAGCACGGGCGGGATCACGGGCGAGAAGCCGGCCGCGACGGCGCGGTCGAGCGCCCAGCGGTAGAGCGCGAGCGCCAAACGCGCGGTGTCGCCGACGATGTAGCCGAAGCGCGAGCCGGAGAGCCTCGCGCCGCGCTCCATCTCGAAGCGGCCGAGCTCGAGGTGCTCCTTCGGGTCGTCCAGCTGCGGGAGCTCGCCGACCTCGCGCGCGATCTCGCCCTCGGAGTCGCCGCTCGCCTCGTCGGGGACCGACTCGTGCGCGGGATTCGGCACCTTCTCGAGCAGCTCGTCACGCGCGGCCTCCGCGGCGGAGAGCTCCTGCTCGAGCCGGCGCAGGTCCTCCTTGACCGTCCTCAGCTCCTCGACTTGCTCCGGCGTCGGCTTGGCCTTCAGCTTCTGGCGCCCGCGTAGCTCGTCGACCTGCGGCACGAGCTCGCGCCAGCGCTCGTCCGCTGCGAGCAGCTCGTCGAACGCCTCGCCGCCACCCTTTCGTGCGATCCCGGGCCGCACGCGGTCGGGATCGGCCCGCGCGGCTTTGAGGTCGATCAACCCTGGTTCTGGGTCAGGTAGGCGACGAGGTCGGCGATCTGCTTGGCCGAGAGCGTCGAGCCGAAGTTGGGCATCGCGTTCGCGTAGCCCTTCTCGATGTAGGCGCTCGGGTTGGCGATCGACTCGTGCGTGAAGTCCTGGAGCGACCCCTGGTTGGCCGTCTTCGCGTACTGGGCGAGCTTGTCCAGGTCGGGCCCGACGTTCCCGTTCGTGCCGGCCGGCTTGAAGGTGTGGCAGCCGCCGCAGCCCTGGGCGACGAAGAGCGTCGCGCCGGCCTTCGCGTTGCCGGCGGCCGTCGGCGGCGGTGCCGCGACCGTGCCGACGACGGTCCCCGCAGTCGGGCTCACCGTTTCCGTGGCGCCGCAGCCGGCGAGCACGAAGGCGAGCAGGAGAAACGGGGCGAGGCGGCGCATCGGCGCGAGTCTACTGAAGGCGTCCGCGGGTCTCTTCGCTTCTCGTCAGCAGCCAGAGGCCGAGCGCGGCGAAGCCTCCGTAGCCGGCCACGTCGGTGGGGGTGTCGTTGACGAGGAACGAGACCGCGAGTGCCACGAGGTAGGCGTCGAGCAGCGCGGTGCGCGGCCGCTGGAGCGCGAGCACCACCAGGGCGATGATCCCGAGCGCGAACAGCAGCGCGTTGTGCCAGGTCGAGGAGACGGAAGCGGCGGAGAGATGCAGTCGGTGGCCGAGGTCGCCGAACAACGAGCCGGGCCCACGTCCGACCGCCTTCGTGACGTGGCTCGAGCCACCGGTCGCCGCGTCGATCCCCACCAGTAGCAGCGCCGCTCCGGCCGCGACCGCGGCGGCCGCCGCGGCTCGCAGCGCCGGGACGCGTCGCAGGCGCAGCCAGAGCACGAGGAAGCCGGTGAGATAGACCACGAGCCCGCCCCCGTCGGCGCCGATGCGGCTTGCCGCGATTCCGGCGGCCAGCGTCAGCCCGACCACGGGCAGCAGCCGCACGCCGGCGAGCGCGCCGAGCACGAGGGCGGGCGGCAGCAGCAGCGTCTCGACCTGGTTCGTGACGCCGTAGAAGCGGCCGCCGCCGTCCGGGTGCGGGCCGATCACCGCGAGTGCGTTCCACTCGGGCCTGGCCCACATCACCGCGAACAGGAACGCGAACAGCGCGGCCAGCGCCAGCGCCAGCGGTAGCCGTGGCGGGAGGAGGGCGCCGCCGAGCAGCGCGCCGCCGCCGCCGAGCAGCGCAACGCCGAGCACCGCCGCCCGCGGCGAGACACCCAGCGCGCTGAGCGCGACCGCCGAGGCGATGCACGTCGACGGCAAGAGGAAGGCGGCGCGGCACAGCATCGGGACGCGGGTGAGCAGCGCGGCGAGCGAGAGCACGATCAGCAGCGCGACCAGCACGAGCGTCGCGGGCACGCGCGCGTCGTGCGCGCGCTGGAGCCGCCGGTCGAAGCTCGCGAGCTGGGCGAGCGGGTCGCCGGCCGGCCTCGAACGGATGGACGGCCGCTCGCCTCTCTGGAGCGCGCGCGCCGAGGGCGCGACGTCCGCGATCGAGATCAGCCCGGGCAGTCGCGTCGAGGTGTCGGTCAGCACGCCGCGGTAGCCGGGCCCGGCGACGGCGATCGGATAGCGGCGCACGTTGTGATGCTTGCCGGGGGGTGGCAGCGCGACATAGAAGGTGGTCTGCGCGGGCCGCCGCGAGAGCGCGATCAGCTGCTTGCCGCCGGCCAGGCCGCCGCTGACCGCGTTGCCCATCTCGCCGCGGAGGAGCGACGCGAGCGCTCCGCGCCTGCTGACCGTCGCGCCCGCGCCGACGACGAGCAGTCCGTGCGCGGCGCCGGGCGAGCGAAGGATGGGCGCAGAAGCCGGCACGACGATCACGGCGACCCGCTCGGAGGGAGCCGCCGAGGCGGGAGCGGCCGCAGCGGTCAGCACGACCCCCAGGGCTACAATCAGTTGGAACATTCTCGCCTTCAAGGGGGCCGATTCTCGATGAAACGCAAGGCTTACGGTCGCGACGCTGGGCTGTCGCTGCGCATGCTGCTGACAACCTCGATGCTGGGACTGCTTTACGTCCTGTTCGCGGTCGCGCTCTTTTACGTGCTCAACGCCGGCATCGTCCTGATGGTCGTGATCGTCGGGGGCCTGGCCTTCGTCCAGTACTTCACCTCTGACAAGCTCGCCTTGAGGGCCGCGGGGGCAAAGGTCGTCGAGCGCGACGAGGCGCCCGAGCTGCACGACATGATCGAGCGCCTTTGCGCGATGGCCGACCTGCGCAAGCCGAGGGTCGCAGTCATCGAGAGCGACGTCCCGAACGCCTTCGCGACCGGTCGCAACCAGAAGCACGCGGCCGTCGCCGTCACGACCGGGCTCTGGAACCGGCTCGAGCCGAAGGAGGTCGAGGGCGTCCTCGCGCACGAGCTCTCGCACATCGCCAACCGCGACGTGCTCGTGATGACCGTCGCCAGCTTCTTCGCGATGGTCGCGGCGTTGCTGACGCGGGTCGGCCTCTACAGCGGCATGTTCGGCGGCATGGGCGGCAATCGGGACAACAACAACTCGGTGCCGGTCTGGCTGATCGTGCTCGTCGTCTCGGTCGTGACCTACTTCCTCAGCCAGATCCTGATCCTCGCCATCTCGCGCTACCGCGAGTTCGCCGCCGACCGCGGCTCGGCGCTGATCACGGGCGCCCCCGAGAACCTGATGAGCGCGCTGCAGAAGATCGCGAGCGGGATCACGCAGATCCCGCAGCAGGATCTGCGCCAGGTCGAAGGCATGAACGCCTTCTTCATCGTCCCGACCAACTGGCGCTCGAAGGCCGGCGAGCTCTTCATGACGCACCCGCCGCTCGAGAAGCGGCTGGCCGCGCTCGCCGAGATCTCGCGCGAGATGGGCCGGCCGGTCGAGTAGGCATTGGGCCTGCGCGACGTCCTCCTCGGGCGGAAGCAGCTCAAGGATCCGGCCGGCGAGCGGCTCTTCGCGATCTCGACGGCTCGGATCACGCTCGAGACCGAGCTCGACCTGAAGCCGTCCGGCTCGGCCGGTGTCTGCTTCAAGTCCCTCTCGGCCGGCGAGTTCGTGCGCGCCGAGAACGAGCTGCAGCAGCTGCTGGACGCTGTGGCGGTCGAATCGGGCTCGAAGCTCTCGCGCAAGACGGACGAGTTCGGGTTTGAGTGGCTCGTCGTGCACGACGGCGACTTCGAGGATCTCGTCACGAGCGTGCACCTGGTCGCGTCCGAGCTCGAGTCGCGTGGGTTCGGCCCGCAGCTGCTGGCCGCGGTCTTCCCGTTCGAGGGCAAGGGCTTCGACGGCGGGCGCGTCCTCTGGATCTACGGCTTCAAGCGCGGCAAGTTCTGGCCGTTCGTGCCGAAGGGCGACGGCAAGGAGCGCGACAACGCGGAGGAGCTGGAGCTGAAGGCGAAGTTGGAGCAGGAACTGCCGATCGAGGAGGATCTGACGCGGTGGTTCGCGGTCTTCGACGCGCCGGTATAGCCGCCGTCGTCGCGCTTGTGCTCGTCACGGGAGCGACCGGCTCGTCGGTGCCGCTGCGCGGCACGCTGCTGGAGCGCTCGTTCGGCTCGAGGGCGCTGAAGGACAGCGTCGGCTTCGACATCTACCTCCCACCCGGCTACTCCAGCACGCGCACTCGTTACCCGGTCGTCTACTTCCTGCACGGCCTGCCCGCGTCGGCTTCCGCCTTCCGCGGGACGGGGATCATCGCGAAGGCGATCGACGCCGCGCGGAGGCCGGCGATCCTGGTCGGGCCGCAGGGCGCGCGGGACGGCGACTCCGATCCGGAGTACCTCAACTGGGGAACCGGGCGCAACTGGGAGACGGCGCTCGGCACCGAGCTGCCGCACTACGTGGACGCCCATTTCCGCACGATCGGCGGGCGTCGCGGCCGAGCCCTGGTCGGTCTCTCCGCGGGCGGCTACGGGGCGGTGCTATTGGCGCTTCACCGTCTCGACGCGTTCTCGGTGATCGAGTCCTGGAGTGGGTACTTCCATCCGACCGATCCAAGCGGCCTGCACGCGCTCGACCTCGGTTCGGCTACTGCGAACCGGGACGCGAGCGCGCACACCTTCGTCCGCTCGCTCCGCCGAGCATTCACTCGCCGCCCGACGTTCTTCGGCTTCTACGTCGGGCAGCAGGACGATCGGTTCCGCGACGAGAACGTCCAGCTGCACCGCGAGCTTGCCGCGGCCCGGGTCCCGCACGTGTTCGAGCTTTACCGTGGAGGGCACGAGCAGGCGCTCTGGAATCGGCACGCGCCGGCCTGGCTGCGGCTCGCGCTCGACCACCTCTCTCGCGCCCGCTAGCGAACCTCGGAAAATCGGCACGAGTTCGGCACGGTCTCGTGAGAGACGCGCGCGCCGAGCACCGGTACGCTCGCAGCGGGCGGCGGGTGGAACCTCATCCCCACCCAGAGAGGGTGGGGAACGCGCGCGCGTGAACCTGTAACGGGCGCTAAGCGGCTGGGAGGTCCGGGACCAGGCCGTCGCCTTCGAACAGCTCGCGAGCCTCTTCGAGCGACAGGTCCGACGGCGGGACGATCGCCTCCGACGGTGTCAGGTCCTCGTCGGGCACGCGCGTGCCGTTCGTGCGGACCGCGTCGGCCATCCGTTCCAACAGCTCGCCGAGCCGCTCCGCGTCGCCGGCTTCCAGCGCCTGCTCTGCCTGGGCGTCGAGATCGTTGAGGCCCTTCGCGACCTCCTCGTCGATCTCGAACTGGCCCTCCCCCATGACGCGAACGATCACTGCGAGAGCTCCTTCTTGCCCTCGCCGGGGCCGAGCTCGGCCTTCATCTGCTCGAGCTCCTTGTCGACCTGCGACTTCGACGCGATCGCGCCGAGCTCGCGGTCGAGCTGGGTCTGGTCGGAGGTGAAGTCCTCGAGCGCACCCGAGGTGGTCAGCTCGTCGATCGCCGAGGCCCGCGCCTGCATCTGCTCGGTCTTGTCCTTTGCCCGCTGGATCGCGAGGCCCGTGTCGGCCATCTGCTCGCCGATCCCGGTCGCCGCCTCGCCGATCCGAACCTGCGCCTCGGCGGCCGAGTACTGCGCCTTGATCGTCTCCTTCTGCGAGCGGAAGGCTTCGACCTTCGCCGACAGCGTCTTCTCACTGGCGATCAGCTTCTCCTGCTGCTGCTCGAGCTGCTTCGTCTGCTCGTCGAGCGACTGCAGCTGCTGCTGCAGGCCGGACTTCCGCTCCAGCGCCTGCCGCGCGAGATCTTCGCGGCCGGCCGCCAGCGCCTCGCGCGCCTGCGCGTCGAGCTTGACCAGGCTCTGCTGCAGCTGCGTCTCCTGAATTTCCAACCGCTTCTTGGCTGTGACGACGTCGGCGATCCCGCGCTTGACGTTCTGCAGCAGCTCGAGCTGCTTCTCGTACGAGTAGTCCAGGGTCTCGCCGGGATCCTCGGCATGGTCGAGCAGCTTTGAGAACTTCGACTTCACCACCAGCGACGCGCGTGACATGAGTCCGGCCATTCGTCCTCCTCGGGAGCGGAGCGTCTAGCCTAGCGCCCGGTGATCGTCGAGCGGAGCATGCATCCCGAGTGGCTCTCGAACGCGTACCTGATCGGCGACGAGCCGGGCGGGACCGCGGTGTTCGTCGACTCGGGCGCGCCGCTTCGGCCGCTGTTCGACGCCGTCTCGCGGCACGGCTTGACGGTAACCCACCTGCTGACAACCCACGCGGACGCCGACCACATCGCGGGTGACAGCGCGATCCTCGGCCGCTACGACTGCCGCGTCGTCAAGGGTGACCTCGAGACCGGCGGCCTTTCGATCAAGGCGTTGCCGACGCCCGGGCACAAGGACGATCACCTGGCGTTCGTCGTCAACGACCAGCTCTGCTGTAGCGGCGACGTGTTGTTCAAGGACGCGGTCGGCGGCGGCGACTTCGAGCAGATCCGCAGTTCGGTGATGGACGTGCTCATGTTGCTCCCGCCGGAGACCCGCGTGCTCCCGGGTCACACCGACGGGACGACGATCGGCCGCGAGTGGGAGGAGAACCCGTTCGTGGTCGTCTGGCGGGGCGCCGAGCCCGAGGGCACGGAGCCCGTGCGGGTCGGCGGCGAGGAGGCGACGCTCGTGGTCTGGTCGCCGGACTACGACGGCAAGGGCAAGGCCTGGGTCCGCTTCGCCGACGGCCGCGACGCGATAGTCGGCGGCTCCCGCGTGGAACGCGGCTAAGCTCGCCCGATGGCGATCACGCTCCACCGCTGCAACAACGTCTGGGTCAAGGTCGGAGGCCACCCTTGCTGGCGTGTGCAGAAGGCGCTCGACGAGGCCGGCATCGAGTACGAGCTCGACACGCTGCCGTCCGTGCCCTGGAAGCGCGACGAGACCGAACGGCGCACGCAGCAGAAGAAGTACCCCTGGATCGAGTTCGAGGATGGCTCGATCTACCGCGAGGAGTCGAACGACATGGCCCAGCGGATCAAGGACGGCAAGCTCGGAGAGGCGCCCCGGCTGCCGGCCGCGCAGTGAGCTTCATCGTCCCGGAGGAGATCGAGGGCTACGCGGAGGCGCACACGACGCCGCCCACCGAGCTGCTCGCCGAGCTGGCCGAGGAGACGAAGGCGACGCTCGACTCGCCGCAGATGTTGACGGGGAAGATCGAGGGCCGGCTGCTGGAGCAGCTCGTCCATGCCCTGCAGGCGAAGCGAGTCCTCGAGCTCGGCACCTACAGCGGCTACTCGTCGCTCTCGATGGCGGCCGGGTTGCCGGAGGGCGGGCACATCGACACCTGCGAGGTCTCCGAGCAGCACGCCGAGGTCGCGCGTCGGTACCACGCACGCAGCCCGTACGGCGACCGGATCACGATCCACATGGGCCCGGCGCTCGAGACGATCGAGCGGCTCGGCGGAGAGTGGGACTTCGTCTTCATCGACGCCGACAAGGAGAACTACGCGAACTACTACGAGGCGCTGCTGCCGCGACTCGCTGCCACCGGCCTGATGGCGATCGACAACACGCTCTGGAGCGGCCGCGTCCTCGACCAGGGCGACGAGGACGAGACGACCCGCGTGATCCGGGAGCTGAACGACCGCATCGCAGCCGACGAGCGGGCGATCGCCGTGCAGCTCACGGTGCGCGATGGGGTCACCCTCATCCGCCGGCGTTAATCGCCTCCTGCGCTAAAGGTTCGGCCATACGCTGCCGATTCTGGGCCGGTGGACGGCGGTTCGAGACGATCCGCACCTGCGGCTGCACACTGGATCGACCGGTGGCTCGACGCCTGCCGTGATCTGGCCGAGCTGTCGTGCTCGAACCCGATGACGGACGCGGTCGTCGACGAGATCGACGGGCGCATGATCCGCATCGGAGACACGTGGCTGGCCGACTTCGCGTCGTGCAACTACCTGGGCTTCGACCTGGACCGCGAGATCATCGCGGCCGTCCCGGAGTACCTCGAGCGCTGGGGGACGCACCCGAGCTGGTCGCGCCTCCTCGGCAGCCCGGTGCTCTACGAGGAGATCGAGGATCGGCTCACTGATCTGCTCGGCGCCGAGGACACGCTCGTGCTGCCGACGATCACGCTGATCCACATGTCGGTAATCCCGGTGCTCGCGGGGAGCGGGACGATCTTCCTCGAAAACCGCGCGCACAAGACGATTTACGACGGCTGCGAGCTCGCCAAGGTTCGAGGAGCGACGGTCAAGCGGTTCGCGTTCGAGGATGTCGACGACCTGGAGCGGCTCCTGCGTGAGGGCAGCACCGCGCCGAGGCTGGTCTGCATCGACGGTGTGAACAGCATGACCGGGAACGCAGCAGACGTCGCAGCCTTCGCGCGCGTCGCTCGCGAGCACGACGCGCTCCTCTACGTCGACGACGCGCACGGGTTCGGGGTGATCGGCGAGCGCGCCGACGATGAGCTGAGCCCGTACGGCAAGCGTGGCAACGGGATCATGCGGTACTTCGACGAGAGCTACGACCACGTCGTCTTCGTGTCGGGCCTCTCGAAGTCGTACTCCTCGCTGGCCGCGTTCCTCGCCTGCCCGCCGGAGCTCAAGCGCCTGCTCAAGACCGCGGCAGCGCCGTACCTCTACTCCGGCCCGTCGCCCGTTGCTTCCCTTGCGACCACAATTGCGGGGCTTGCGGTCAACGACGCCCGCGGCGACACAATCCGGGCCGACCTCTGGCGCAAGACGGCGATGGTGCTCGACTGCCTCGACCGCGTCGGCGCGCATACGCCCAACCGCTCGGGCTTCCCGATCATCGAGGTTCCACTGGCGCGCCATGAGGACATCGACGCGGTCGGGCGCTTCCTGTTCGAGAACGGCATCTACGTGACGCTGGCCGCTTACCCGCTCGTCCCGCGCGACGAGGTCGGCTTCCGGATCCAGGTCACCGCCGCGAACACCAACGCGGAGATCGAGCAGCTCGTCGACGTGCTCGGTCGGCTCGCGAATCGTTTCGACCTGCAGCCCGCACGGGCGAAGGTGAGGGCGGCCTGATGTCTCTGCGCGCGTGGCGGGACAACGCGTGGTGGTGGTACGCCGCCGGTGCGACGGTGTTCGCCGCGCTGTACATGTTCGTGCCGCCGTTCAAGGGCTCCGGGCCGTTGATCAACGTGCTCGGCTTCTCGGGCGTCGTCGCGATCGTCGCCGGCATCCGGATGCACGATCCGAAGGCCAAGGTCGCCTGGTGGCTGTTCGCGGGCGGCCAGTTCCTGTTCCTCAGCGGCGACGTCTACACGTACAGCAATCCGAACGCATCGTTCCCGTCGGTCGGCGACGCGCTCTACCTGGCCGTGTACCCCGTGCTGATGGCCGGGCTGCTCGTGCTCGTCCGGCGCCGGAACCCGAGGCGCGACCCGGCCGCTGTGGTCGACGCGCTGATCCTCACGATCGGCATCGGCCTGCTCTCGTGGGTGTTCCTGATTGCGCCGAACATCCACCTGGGCGACATCTCGTCGCTCGGCAAGGCCGTTTCGATTGCCTACCCGCTCGGCGACGTGCTGCTGCTGGCCGCCGCCATCCGCCTTGCGGTCGACGCCGGCAAGCGCGCGCCCGCCTTCTACCTGCTCTCCTCGAGCATCGTCTGCCTCCTCGCAACCGACTCGGCATACAACCTCGCGCTGCTCAAAGGCACGTACAACCACAGCCAGCTGATCTACGACCTCGGCTGGATCTCGTACTACGTCCTCTGGGGCGCCGCAGCCTTGCACCCGTCGATGCGTATCCTCGAGGAGCCGGCCGCCGACTCGCGCCCGCGCCTGACCTCGCTCCGGCTCGGGCTGCTCGGCGCGGCGTGCCTGATCGCTCCGTCAATCCGCTTCGTCCAGGCACTCGGGAACGCCGACGTCCTGGTCCTGATCGTCGCCTCCGCATTGCTCTTCCTCCTCGTCGTGATCAGGATGGCCGGCCTGGTCCGACAGGAGGAGCGGATCGTCTCGCGCGAGCGCACCCTTCGCGTGGCCGGCGCCGAACTGGTCGGCGCCGCGGGCTACGAGCAGATCTACGAGGCTGCGATCGCCGGCGTGCGCCGACTCCTGGGTGAGGATCTCTGCGTCCACCTGGCGCTACTGAGGGACGCCGGTCCAGTCGTTGCCGCTTCGTCCCAGGATTGCGACTGGCCGCTGACCGAGCCGACCTTCGACTGGCTGCAGGCAAACGCGGCCCGTGTGCGGATCCCGTACTTCGAGCTCCCGCGCGAGACGCGCAACGAGCTCCGCTTCGAGGGCGGGCACACAGTGATGCTGACTCCGCTCTCGATCCGCTCCGAGGTCCGGGGCCTCCTGGTCGCCAACTCGAGCAACGGCGTTTCCGAGGAGGTGGCGAACTCGTTCGAGGCTCTGGGTCTCCAGGTCTCGCTGGCCGTCGAGGGCGCGTCGCTCGCGGCCGACCTCCACCGCCGCCAGAGCGAGGCGCGCTTCCGCTCCCTCGTCGCCCACTCGAGCGACCTGATCACGGTGCTCGACGCGCACGGCCTCGTCACCTACCAGAGCCCGTCGGTCGAGCGCGTCCTCGGGTACGGCGTCGAAGAGGTCGAAGGGACGCAGTTCGACTGGCTGCTGAGCGAAGCCGATCGCCCGCGCCTGCGACGGCTGATCGCCGGCGACGGCGCCGGCAGCAGCGAGGCGCACACGCTCGAGTGCGCGCTGACGCACAAGAACGGCACCAGCCTACGCTTCGAGGTGCAGCACACCGATCTGCTGCATGACGAGCACATCCGCGGGATCGTGCTGAACAGCCGCGATGTCAGCGAGCGCAAGGAGTTCGAGGAACAGCTCGCCCACCAGGCCTTCCACGACCCGGTTACCGGGCTCGCGAACCGCGCGCTCTTCTCGGACCGCGTCGAGCACGCGTTGATGCGCTCGCAGCGTGGCTTCCCGGACATCGCCGTCGTCTTCATCGACCTCGACGACTTCAAGACCGTGAACGACAGCCTTGGCCACGCAGCCGGCGACTCGGTTCTCCAGGAAGTTGCGCGCCGCCTGCGGATCGCGGTGCGGCCAACCGACACGGTTGCCCGCTTTGGCGGCGACGAGTTCGCCGTCCTGCTCGAAGGCGTCAACGACTCGGCCCAGGCTGCCGACGCCGCAGCGCGGATCCTGCACGCGCTCGAGCTCGCGTACGAGATCGACGGCAAGCAGGTCTTCCCGCGTGCGAGCATCGGCATCTGCCTCATCGACCGCGAGGACTCGGTCCCCGAGGCGGCGGAGCTGCTGCGCAACGCGGACGTCGCGATGTACATGGCGAAGCGCGACAGCAAAGGCAGCTACCGGGTCTTCGAACCCGCAATGCACGAGCGCGTCGTCGAGCGGCTCGAGCTGCGCGCCGAGCTCCAGCACGCGATCGAAGCCGACCATTTGGTGCTGCACTATCAGCCGGTCGTGCGCCTCGAGGGCCACGAGATCCTCGGTGTCGAGGCGCTGCTGCGTTGGCAGCATCCGACGCGCGGGACGATCCCGCCGAACGAGTTCATCCCGCTCGCCGAGGAGACCGGCCTGATCATCGGGATGGGCCGTTGGGTCCTGAACGAGGCCTGCCGCGAAGGCGTCGAGATTCAGAATCGCTTCGAGCGCGCCGAGCCGCTCGCGATCAGCGTCAACCTCTCTGTCCGCCAGCTGCAGTCGGACTCGATCGTCTCCGACGTGCGCTGCGCGCTCGAAACGAGCGGGCTGCCCCCCGAGTCGCTCGTGCTCGAGATCACCGAGTCGGTGATGATGTCCGACACCGACTTCGCGGTTCAACGCCTCGACGACCTGAAGGCGCTCGGCGTGCGGCTCGCCATGGACGACTTCGGCACCGGCTACTCGTCGCTGAGCTACCTGAGTCGCTTCCCCGTCGACATCCTGAAGATGGACCGCTCGTTCGTCGGCTCCGGCGAGAACGTGGCGCTGCAGTCGGCGATCATCGCGCTCGGCGCAAGCCTCGAGCTCGACGTCGTAGCGGAGGGGATCGAGCTTCCCGAGCAGGAGGAGTCGCTCCACAACCTCGGCTGCGAGATCGGCCAGGGTTTCCTCTTCGCGCGTCCGATGTCGAGCTCGGATCTCGCCGCGTTCCTCGCAGGCCGGCCGGAATGGTCCGACGCCGACCTCGACGCGACGAGCAATGCAGCATAGTCACGAGGCGCTTGACCGCCCCGACGGCTTCGAGCGCGCGCGACTACTGGCGCCGCTCCGCCATCGTGACTTCCGCGTGCTCTGGAGCGGGATGGCGATCTCGCTCGTCGGCGACGGCATCTTTCTGATCGCAATCGCCTGGGAGGCGTACGTCCTCTGGAACGCGCCCGCGGCGCTCTCGATCGTGGGTATCGGGATGACCGTCCCGACGGTGCTGTTCCTGCTGCTCGGCGGTGTGCTCAGCGACCGCCACGACCGGCGGCTGCTGATGCTGTGGGCCGACATCGTGCGTGCGGGCGCGGTGACCTGCCTCGCGGTGCTGGTATTCGCCCACGCGCTCCAGCTGTGGCAGCTCGTCGCGCTGGTAGCCCTTTACGGCTCCGGCACCGCCTTCTTCACGCCGGCCTTCGAGGCGATCATCCCCGACCTGCTGCCGCCCGACGACCTCGCCGCGGCCAACTCGCTCGACCAGTTCGTGCGACCGATCGCGCTGCGGCTGCTCGGGCCGCTGCTCGGCGGCTGGCTCGTCGCCGCGGGCGTGGGCCTCGCGTTCGCGGTCGACGCGGCGTCGTTCGCGGCGTCGGCGCTCGCCGTTCTCGCGGTGCGTTCGCGGCCGCTAGTCAGCGCAGAGCACGGCTCCCACGGCGCCGCCCTGCGCGAGGGATTCGCCTTCATCCGCGGCCGCGTCTGGCTGTGGGGGACGCTTGCGTCTGCGGCCGCGGCCTACCTCGTCTTCCTCGGCCCCAGCGAGGTGCTGCTGCCGTACGTGATCAAGAACGAGCTCCACGCCTCGGCGCGCGATCTCGGGCTCGTCTTCGCGGCCGGCGGTGTCGGCGCGATCGGAGCGGCAGCGCTGATGGGACAGCGCGGCCACCCGCGCCGCGACGTCAGCGTGATGTATGCGACGTGGACGCTCGCGACGCTCGCGGTGGCCGGGTACGGGCTCGCAACTGCGGCTTGGCAGCTGATGCTCGCGTGCCTCGTCTTCAACGCGCTCGAGACGGCCGGGACGATCGTCTGGGCGACGATCAAGCAGCGCCACGTGCCGAGCTCGATGCTTGGCCGCGTCTCGAGCCTGGACTGGCTGATCTCGATTGGCCTGCTGCCGATCTCGTTCGCGCTGACCGCGCCGGTCGCCGCCGCGCTTGGGGTGCGCGCCACGCTGGTGGGCGCCGGCCTCGTGGGAGCGGCGATCACACTCGCGGCGCTGTTCCTGCCTGGGATGACCGCGATCGAGGGCCGCGCCGACCGCGACGGGCCGCTGGGGCGGAAGCGCGTCGTCCCCACGGCGAACTAGCGCCGCAGACTACCGCAATCCAGGCGGCTACACTGTGGCCCGCCCGGGGCTATAGCTCAGTTGGGAGAGCGCCTGGATCGCACCCAGGAGGTCGCCGGTTCGAGTCCGGCTAGCTCCACTTCGGCTACCGCCAGCGCTTGACTTTCGCCGCTCGGCCTGAGAGATATAGATCTCTCTAGCTGCCGAACGGACCGAACAAGGGGGATCCATATGAGTCGGCGACGGCTTATCGCTGTCGTGTCGGTCTTGGCTCTGGCCGCGCTGGGCGCGGCCTTGTTGGCCAACGTCTCGACCAGATCGTTTTCGAAGGTGCCTTTCAAGCCGCTGCCGCGGCTCGCTTCGCTGCACGAGGGCGGCCAGCAGGGGAACTCCGATGCGGCCGAGGCGGCTGCGGAGGCGTACTCCGACCGGGCCTACCCGGCCGAGTCGGTTTCGATCGACCAGATCCAGGGCGCGATCGCGGCCAACGACAGCGCGCAGAACCGCTCCGTCGCGGACTCGACCAACACGTGGGACTTCCTCGGTCCCAACACGCTGAACGTCGACCGCCTCGGCACGCAGGCCTTCAACAAGGCGACGCAGTGGTCGGGTCGCGTGACCGCCATCGCGATCGACCCGAAGTGCCGGCCGACGCAGTGCCGCATCTACGTGGCCGCCGCGGGTGGTGGCGTGTGGCGCTCGACGAACGCCACCGGCGCGACGCCGCTGTGGGTGAACGTCTCCGCGGGAATCCCGACGAACGCGATCGGCTCGATCGCTGTCGACCCGAACGACCCGACCGGCAAGACGCTCTATGTCGGCACCGGTGAGGCGAACGGAAGCGGCGACAGCGAGGCCGGGCTCGGTCTCTACAAGTCGATCGACGCCGGCGACCACTGGTCGCTCGTCCCGGGCTCGTCCGCCGTTGCCAACAACCGCTCGATCGCGTGGATCGCGATCCAGCCCGGCAACGCGAATCACATCTTGATCGGTACCCGCTCGGGCACGCGCGGGCTGAGCTCGAACGGTCCGGCCAACACGCCTCCCGGAGCTCCCGCGGTCGGCCTCTACAACTCGACCGACGGCGGCGCGAGCTTCGGCGCGGCTCCGGTCGTCGCCGGCTCGATCAACGAGGTCAAGTTCGACCCGAGCGACGTGAACACGATCTACGCGACGCTCGGCGGTAACGCTGCCGGTGGCTTGCTCCGCTCGCAGACGGGCGGCGTGGCCGGTAGCTGGACGCCGATCTTCCAGGAGAACCGCAGTCGTCTGTCGTTCGCGGCGGTGAAGCTGCCGAACGGCAAGACGCGGATCTACCTGAGCGATGCCAGCAGCGGCGGCACGGCCGCACAGGTCTACCGCGTCGACGACGCGAGCCAGCCGGCGGCGACGCTGATCGCGTCGGGCAACGCGGCATGGACGCGCCTCTCGAACCCGACGGACGGCACGGGTGGCTACGCGGTCTACAACTACTGCAACACGCCGCTCGTCGGCTCGCAGTGCGTGTACGACATGTTCGTCATGTCGCCGCCCGACAACCCGGACATGGTGGTCGTCGGCGGCCTGATGCACTACGAGGAGCTCAGGCCTTACTTGACGCAGGCATCGACGTTCGTCGGTGAGCGCTCGAACGGCCGCGCGGTCCTGATGTCGATGGACGCCGGAGCGAACTGGACGGACGTGACTGGTGACGTCGGCGGCGAGTCGATGCATCCGGACCAGCACGCGCTGGCGTTCGTGCCGGGCAACCCGAGCCAGTTCTTCGTCGGCTCGGACGGCGGCGTCATTCGGACGAGCGGCCAGTGGGCCGACGCATCCAGCCAGTGCGATTCCCGCCCCACGGTCTCCGGGCTCAACCTGACGGACTGCAAGATGTGGCTGAGGCAGATCCCGACGAAGCTCGACGTCCTCAATGCGGGACTGCCGACCCTGCAGCTGAACCAGATCTCGGTCAGCCCGTTCAACCCGACCAACGATGCGCTGGCCGGTACCCAGGACAACGGCACGCTCGCGTACAGCGGCTCGCGCACCTGGTACCTGCCGCTCACCGGTGACGGTGGGGACAACGGGTTCGACGCCGTCGACCCGAACATCCACTTCCACATGTACACCGGCGGGCAGATCGACATCAACTACCACGGCAACGACCCGACGTCGTGGCTCTGGGTGGGCGATGCAACGGGCATCTTCAACACCGAGTCGTTCCGGTTCTACGCGCCGGCGATTGCCGATCCGGTGGTGACGAAGACGATCTTCATCGGCGGCCAGCACGTCTGGCGGACGACGGACCTCGGCGGTGACCGGACGTACCTGGAGCAGCACTGCAACACCGCTGCGGGCGAGTTCGGCACGAGCGATCAGCTCTACACCGGCAATTGCGGGACGTTCAACGACTGGTTCCCGCTCGGGGGCCCGTCGCTGACATCCAGCACGGCCTTCGGCGGTACCCGTCCCAACGGCAACGTCGTGGCGGTCAGCCGGGCCAAGGACCACGACACGATGTGGGCCTCGACGACGGCCGGCCGCGTGTTCGTCTCGACGAACTCGAACAACGCGGATCCCGCTTCGGTGGTGTTCACGCGGATCGACACCACCCTGCAGCCGTCGCGCGCACCGGTCGCGATCTCGGTCGACCCGACCAACCCGAACCACGCGATCGTCGCGTACTCGGGCTACAACTCGACCACTCCGACAACTCCGGGCCACATCTTCGACGTGGTCTTCAACCCGGCGCTCGGCACGGCGGCGTGGACGGATATCTCGAACGACTTCGGCGACCAGCCGGCGGACGACGTCGTCCTCGACGCGAAGACGGGCGACGTGTACGCGTCCACCGACTTCACGGTGCTGAAGCGTGCGAGCGGGACGACCACCTGGGTACCGGCGGCGGCCGGCCTGCCGCAGGTGACCGTCAACGGCCTCACGCTGGTACCGACGAAGCAGGGCGCCCGGCTGCTGTACGCGGCCACGCACGGCCGCGGGGCCTACCGGCTCCGGCTGCCTTAGCCCGGCACTTCCGTTCGAAGCGAAAGGCCCCGGTGACGGGGCCTTTCGCATTCGAGCCGCTGCCGAACTAGCCCTCGTCTCGCGCGGGGCGAGGCGGCACGACGTTCGGGAGGTGAACGTCGGGCACATGAACGTGGGGGTGAGGCAGGTGCGGGTGAGGCAGGTGCGGGTGGGGCAGGTGGAGATGCGGCTGCAGTTCCTCCGGAGCAACCGTCTGGGCCGGCGTCTCGTCGCGGCGCGTGATCGTCAGGAAGATCACCACGGCGAGGATCGCCGTCAGGAAGAGCGCGCTCGTGACGACCGTGCCGAGCCCGAGGCCGCCGTCGGCCCTCGGCTGCGAGAGGTAGTCGCCGATCGAAGCACCGAGCGGGCGGGTCAGGATGTAGGCGATCCAGAACGCGAGCACGGCGTTCATGCGCAGCCGGTAGTGACCGACGGCGACCGCCGCGATCAGCCCGGCGAACAGCAGGGCAGAGAGCGCGTAACCGACGCTGAGCCGCTCGGCGGTCAGATCGCCGGCAGCGGTGCCGAGGGCGAACGTGAACAGGACCGCGAGCCAGTAGAAGGCTTCGCGGCGGGTCGTGTAGATCGTGTGAATCGAAAGCGTCCGCTCGCTCGCCCACCAGACGGCGAAGACGATCGCGAGCACGATCGAGAAGACGATCGTGGTCGTTACGAGCGAGATGCCGAGGTTGTCGGTCAGGTTATCCGTGATCAGCGTGCCGAAGATGCTGATCAGGACGACGGCAAGCCAGTACACCGACGGCATGTAGCGCCGAAGCCGGAACTGGGCCACGAGCGCAGCCACCAGTAGGCCGCCCATGATGTACGTCGTGTTCGTCAGACCGAGGCCGAGGTTGGTGTTGAGGAAGTCGGCGGCGGTCTCCCCGACGGTCGTGCAGAGGACCTTGATCACCCAGAAGTAGAGGGTGATCTCGGGCACCTTGTTCAGCATCGTGCGGAGCGTCGAGGTGCCCGCAACGGGCTGGGAGATCGATGTCGTTGTCATGCAGGCAGGATCGGCACAGAACCCTGAATGCGACCTGACCGCTAGCCGCGCGGCAGGGTGATGCGGAAGCCCTCGCCCGTGGCGACGATGTCACCGGCGACGCTGCGGGCGAGCCTGCGCGCCAGGGCCAGCCCGAGGCCGGCGCCTGAGGCACCGTCGTCGGTGGCGGCTCGTCCCCGGCTGCCGGGCTCGAAGATCGACTCGCGTTCGTCGGCGGCGACGCCCGGGCCATCGTCCTCGACGAGGTACGCGACCGTGCCGTCGGCCTGGGCGACCGAGACCGAGACTCGGCTCCGCCCGTAGCGGCATGCGTTCTCGATCACGGGCTGCAGGATCCGCTCGCCGAAGTCGCCCTCGACGCCGATCCGCAACGGTCTGGGCGGCGGCTCGACCCGAACGTTCAGCTCCCGGTCGCCGGCTCCCGACGCGCACGCCTCGACCGCGCTCGCCGCGACTGCGTAGGCGTCGGCGCTGCCTCTCGCGGTTCCGAGCTCGTGTCGCGCGGCGGCCACGAGCGCGTCCACGGTCCGGGCGAGCTGCTGGGCATTGCGGAGGATCACCTCGAGGGCCGACCGGTACTCGCCGGCGTCCCGCGGCCGCCTGAGGGCGAGCTCGGCTTCCCCGATCACTCGCGCGAGGGGCGTGCGCAGCTCGTGCGACAGCTCGGCGGAGAAGCGCTGCTCGTGTCGCAGCGTTGTCGCGAGGCGGTCGAGCAGGCCGTCGAGGGTGGCTGCGAGCTCGGTCAGCTCGTCCGTCGGCTCGCCGAGCGCGAAGCGCTTGTCGAGGTCGCGCTCGCTCCAGGCGGCCGCCTGACGGGTCATGCGCACGACCGGTTGCAACGAGTGCGCGAGCAGCCACCACGACGCGGCTGCGACGAGCCCGAGGACGGCGACCGCGAAGATCAGCGACCCGAAGAGCGCCGTGCGGCGCGACTCCTCGTACGGGGCCAACGAGGTCGCTGCCACGACCGTGCCCACTCGCTTCCCCTCAAAGAGGACCGGCACTGCGTAGAGCCGCAGGTCGGCGGCGGAGACGTCGATGTACTGGAACGGGTGCGTTGCCGCCCCCCGCGCGGCGGCCTGGACAGACGGCCCCACTCGCGGCTTCTCGATCGCGCGGCCGTTGGAGAAGACCCAGATCCCCGCCGCCGGCGTCGCATCGTCCGGTGCCTCGGCCTCGCGTACCCCTGCCCTGGTCACCTGGAGCGTGCCCAGCTCGGCCACCGCGCGTGTTCGAACGAGGGTGTTCGCGTCGCGCTCGAGCGCATGGTCGAGCACCACGACGAAGGCGGCGACGAGCCCGCAGACGGCGACCGCGACCGCGGTCACCACTACGAGCAGCAGACGACGCCGGAGCCCGATGTGCATCAAACGATTCGGTAGCCGACGCCGTGGACGGTCGCGATCTCCGGGGCCGCGGGCAGCCCTCGCAGCTTCCGTCGCAGTCTCGCGATGTAGGCATCGAGCGTGTTGTCGCGCACGATCGCCCCGAGTGGCCACCCGGCACGGATCAGGTCGCGCCTCCGGACCGCTTCACCGGGCCGGGCCAGGAGTCGGGCGAGGAGCCGAAACTCGGTCGGGCTTAGCGGCACCGTCTCCGAGCCGGACTCGACGGCGTGGGTGACGGGATCGAGCCGCAGGCCGGCGGCCTCCACCGCAGTGTCGGCTCCGCCTCGGCGCAGGAGCGCGTGCAGCCGCGCGACCAGTTCCGCGAAGGCGAACGGCTTGGTCACGTAGTCGTCGCCGCCGGCATCGAAGCCCGAGATCCGCTCGGCGACCGACTCGCGTGCGGTCAGGAACAGGACCGGCGAGTGGATGCCGCGGCTCCGCAGCGCCTGGCAGACGTCACGGCCGTCCGCGTCGGGCAGCCCGATGTCGACGATGAACGCGTCGGGCGCGAGCGCGTCCACTCGCTCCAGCAATTCGGCGCCGGTCGAGACCACCGTCGTGCGAAAGCCCTCTTCCGAGAGGCCGCGCTCGAGCAGCGCTTGTAGCTCGAGATCGTCCTCGAGGATCACGACTGTCGGGTTCGTCACTCCTCCCGGAGTATCGCCCCAAGGCTCATCCTGCGGAGCGCCACTGCGGAGAAGGCGGCGGCCAGCAGAGCCCCCGCGATTCCCGCGAGGCCCAGCGCGGCGAGATACGGCCACGGTGCGGCCAGGTGGTCGGGAGGCGGGTCGAACACGTGTCTCAGCATCGCGATGAGCATCTCCGCGAGCAACCAGCCGAGCAACGCAGCGAGTGCGATCGCGGCGGCCAGCACGATCAGCGCCTCGCTCCAGAGAAAGGCGCCGATCGTCCGCAGCGGTGCCCCCAGCGCAGCCATGGTTGCGAGCTCTAGCCTGCGTTCGGCGAGAGCGACTACGACGAACAGCAGCATCGCGGCCGCCGCGAGCCCGAGCGCGAACGCCTCCTCGATCTTGCTGATCCCGCTCAGGTCGACGGTCGTGATCGAGCTGACCGTCTGCGCGGCCTGGTGGCGGAGATCCTGGACCGAGCCGCCGGCCGAGCTCGTTGCCGCCGCCACCCGCCGCGCCACCGGGACCGGATTCCCCGGGACGCGGGCGAAGATGACGTTCGGGCCGCGGTCGTGCGTGAGCTGCTCCAGGTAGGAGCGGTTGGCGACCATGAACGAGTCGCGCGGTGCGGCCGGGAACTCCTGTACGACGCCTGCGACGTGGAAGGGCGCCACGCGGAACCGGCCGCTCGACCGGTCGAGCACGCGCAGCTTGAGCAGGTCGCCGACGTGCAGGGAGTAGTCGTTGATCGTCTCCAGCGAGACGAGGATCGCGTCGGGTCGCGCCCGCAGGCGGCCGAGCATCGTGCTGGCGCTGCCGCCGAGGAAATAGGAATCCCGCAGGGTCGTCGCCTGCGCGATCGTGCCCGGATCGACGCCGAAGGTGTCCTGCAGGTCGGGGCCGACGTAGGCGTAGCTGTGGTCGATCGCGGAGGTGCCGGTCACTCCCGGAACCCGGGCGACCGTCCGTTCCAGGCCGCGTGCGGCAACAGCGCCCGGCGGCGCGGTCACGACCACGTCGGCCCCGAGTGTCAGCTGAGCGTCGACCCGCGCCTGCTGGTCGTACGTGGCGGTGAACAGGCCGAGCTCGACGCCGAACGCGAGCAGGAGGCCGAGCAGCAGCAGGCCCCGGTTGAGCGCCGCGCCGCGCCGCCCCGCGCTCGCCAGCAGGAACCGCAGGCTGGAGGAGGCCCTGCGACCGGCCAGCCAGCCGAAGGCGCGGCCACGGAGGCGGATGACCAGCAGCGCCGCGCCGATCCACAGCAGGGCGGGGGCGAGGAACATGTAGGCCGCGAGCGAGAGCGTCGGGTTCGAGTCGGGATTGACCACGGCCGAGAACCCGGTCCGCGACGTCCACCAGTAAAGAACCCCGCTCGTCGCGAGCGCCGCGATGTCGAGGTAAAGGCGCTCCCAGAGCGGCTTGCCGGTGCGCTGCGCCGAGCGCCGGCCCTCGACGACGGTGCCGCCGACGACGCGCGCTCCGGCGGCGAGGCGGGCGACGAGCGCTCCGGCAAAGGCCGTTGCCACGCAGACCGCGACCGCCGCCCCGACGAGCGCCGTGCTCAGGCCCAGCGCATCGGGCACGACAAGTCGGAGGGCGCCAAGAGCGGCCGCCGCAGCAAGGAGGCCTGCCAGCAGGCCGAGCGCGAGGCTCTCGGCCGCCGCGATCCCGACGAGCCGGGACCGCGACGCGCCGCGGGAACGGAGCAGCGCGAGCTCACGACGTTCACGCTCGGCCGCGCCGAGCGCCGCCAGGTAGGCAAGCCCGAGCCCGACCAGCGCACCGGGCACGGCGAGCATGATGTAGAGCGCCTCGGCGTAGAGCGCATCGCCCGAGGCGCTGGTGAGGGCGTCGGCGAGGTTGTCCACGTACTGCACCCGTCCGGTCAGGGTCCGCTCGACGCGGTTCCGGATCTGGGTGGCGGTCGTCAGCGCATGGCTCGGGCTCCCGCGCAGTGCGGCCGGGTCGACCTGCGCGTGCACCTGCCACTGCAGCCCGGCGGGAACTCCGGGCACCGCCGCCGCGGCCGCGGAGGAGGCCGGAACGACCGGGAGCTTCGGCGCAATCCGTTGGACAAAGGTCGCCAGCGGCAGGATCGCCACGTTCGAAGGCGGCTGGGCGGGAGCCGGGCCGACAAGCGGGTTCAGCGGCTGGAACAGCACGTCAGTCCCGCTCGCGATCGCGATCCCGGACACGCGCAGCGACACCGGCGCCGCACCGGCCTTCGGCCGCAGCGAGATCGTGTCCCCGGGCTGAGCCTGGAGGGTCGCGGCCAGCTGCTGGTCGAGCACCACCTGGCCCGGCCGCATCGCGCCACGCAGGAACCGGAACGCGTGGATCGTGCGCGGATAGTCGTTCGGCACGGCGAGCAGGGCGCCGGCGCCGGCACGGATCGTCCCGATCGCCGAGCGGTGCACGATCCCGTCGAACGGCGCGGTCGCGACCGGGAACGCGCTCGCGACGGCCGGATCGGCTGCCGTCGCCTTGGCGATCTGCGTCGCGGAGCGATAGGACGGAACCGGGCCCTGCCAGTCGAGCTGCACGCTGCGAACCGTGCCCTGGGTCATCGTCCGCAGCGAGTGCCCGACGAACAGCACCATGGCGCCGATCAGCGCTGCGGCGGCGGCCAGCACGAGCACGCGAACGGCTGTCCGTCCCGGCGCCCGAGCGAGCCCGGCGAGCGCGAAGCGCAGGGTCACGCGAGCACCGTCTCCGACCGCACCTTCCCGTCGGCGAGCTCGACGACGCGGTCGAAGCGCGAGGCGACGCCGGCATCGTGGGTTGCCACGACGACCGCGAGCCCGAGCTCCGCCTGCACGGCGTCGATCAGCTCGAGCACCCGCTCGGCGGTGTCGGAGTCGAGGTGTCCCGTTGGCTCGTCGCAGAGGAGGAGCTCAGGCTGCTGGGCGATCGCTCGGGCGATCGCAACGCGCTGCTGCTCCCCGCCGGAGAGCTCAGCGGGCAGATGGTCGGCCTTGCCGGCGAGACCGACGAGCCCGAGCAGCTCGAGCGGCGTGGCCGTACCTCCAGCGAGGTGCGCCGCAAAGGCCACGTTCTCGACGGCCGAGAAGTAGGGGAGCAGGTTGGCGCCCTGAAAGACGTAGGCCAGGCCGTGCCGGCGAACCGAGGCACGGGCCGCGGCGTCGAGGCCTGCGAGCGGCTTGCCCTTCCAGTCGACCGTGCCCGAGCTCGGCACGACGAGACCGCCGAGGACGTGCAGGAGCGTCGTCTTGCCCGAGCCGGAGCGCCCGACCAGAGCCACACGCTCGCTCGGCTGCACCTCGAGATCTGCCTCCGCCAGCGCAGTCGCCGCGCCGAAGACGACGGAGACGCCGCGGCAGCGGACGAGCGGCTCGCTCACGCGATCCGGCCGTCGACGATCTCGATCACACGGTCGGCCGACTCGGCGATCGCGTTCGAGTGCGTGACGACTACGACGGTGCTGCCGAAGTCGTCCCGAAGCCGGTGCAAGGCATCGAGCACGAGCCGCTCGTTCGCCTCGTCCAGCTCCGCGGTCGGCTCGTCCGCCAGCACGAGCGGTGCCTGCCGGATCGCCGCAGCCGCGATCGCGACGCGCTGCTGCTCGCCGCCGGAGAGCTGTCCCGCGCGGACGTTCGCGCGAGAAGCGAGCCCAAAGGCGTCGAGCGCCTGGTCGGCCGCGTCTCGGCTGCGCTTGCCGCCCAGCGCCGCCGAGAGCTCGACGTTGGCACGGGCGCTCAGCCAGCTGAACAGGTTGTCGCTCTGGAAGACGATCGCCACCTCACGTGCGCGGTAGGCGGCGAGCTCGTGCTCGTTCAGCACCGCCAGCGAGCGGCCGAACGCCCGCACCTCACCGGCCGAAGGACGGTCGAGCCCGCCCGCGAGGTGAAGCATCGTGCTCTTGCCCGAGCCGGAAGGCCCGAAGACGGCGACGAGCTCCCGCGGCTCGATCCGCAGGTCGAGGCCGCGCAGCGCGACGGTCTCGGCCGGCCCGGAGCGGTAGATCCGGAAGACATCGCGCAGCTCGAGCGCACCCCACGCGATCTCGTCCTGGACCTCGGGCTCGCGGTAGAGGCTGCCTACCTCCACCGGAAGCTCTCGATCATCAACCGGTAGGCATCGACGTTGTCGACCCCCTGCGGCGTGCCGAGATCCACGATCGCCAGCTTGCCGTTGTGCGCAAGGTAGTAGCGGTCGACGACGAGCGTGACGCGCTTGCCCGTGACCGGGTTCTGCGCGCTCTGCGTCGAGTAGACGACCTTGACCGACGGGCCGCTCGGCAGCTTGTGCGGGGCAGGCGGGCTCGAGACCGTGACGCCGGGCAGCGCCGCCAGCTCGCGGCTGACGGCTGCCGTCGTCGGCAACGGGCCCTGGCGGACGACGACCCGCACGATGTTGTTCTTGTCACGGATCACCACTCGTTTGGCGGCGCCGTTCTGCGCCCAGCCTTCGGGGTACTTGATCGCGTAGCCGGCGCCCGTGTCCTTGAGGACGACGAACGCCTGGTTGTCCGGGATGTCGCCGGTCGCGGTCGACTGCGCCTCGGCCTGCAGCGCTCCCGTCCCCTGGGTCGGGCCGGACGCCGTGGTCGTTGGCGCGGTCGTGGTGGCGGGCAATGAGGCAGCGGTGTGGTGCGAAGAGCCGCATCCCGCGGCGAGACCGGCGAGCCCGAGGAAGAGCAAGACGGCTCGTGTTCTCATCAGGACGAAAGTGTCGTTCGGCAGGCCTGAAAGCCGCCTGAACGCCCGCTCAGACGTCGCGGCGCGCCAGCAGCACGGCGGCAATCGCGAGCGAGGCGGCCGCGTAGGCGCAGAGCACGCCGAAGCCGGTCCAGGGCGCCAGCTGGTTGCCGCGGTTGAGTGCCAGCAGGGCCTCGCCCGCCTGGAGCGGGAGGTACGGCGAGGCTGCGGAGTTCCAGCTCGCCGGCAGGACGTTCATCAGCGGCGGCAGCACGAACATGATCCCCGCGAAGGTGGCGATCCCGCCGGCCGTGTTACGCACGATCGCGCCGAGCCCGAGCCCGAAGAGCCCGATCACCGTCAGGTACAGAGCGGCGCCGAACACTGCGCGCGGCACGCCGGCGTGGGTGAAGGCGATGTTGATGTGCCGCCCGGAGAGGATTCCCTGCGAGACGACGAACGCGAGCAGGACGGCCGGCGTCATCAAGGCCAGCGTCACGAGCGCGTACACGACCGCCTTGCCCCAGAGCACCGGCAGGCGGCGTGGAACCGCCGTCATCGAGGCGCGGATCATCCCGGTCGAGTACTCGGCGGTGATCACGAGCACGCCGAGCACGCCGATCGCAAGCTGGGAGATCTGGACGCCGACGAACGTGAGCTCGAGCGGGTGGAAATCGGCCCGGTCTTGGGGGCTCGCCTGCGGCCAGTGGTGCGAGAAGACGGCCGCGGCGATCGCCGGCACGCCGATCGTCAGGACGACGGCGGTGAAGAGCGACCACTTGGTCGACCGGACCGAGCGGAGCTTCGTCAGCTCGGAGAGGAAGACGCGAGCCTGCGTGACGCGGCCGGTGTGCTCGAGGCGGGGGATGGCCTGAGCGGGAGCGAGCGCGCTCACGCTGCGGCCTCCTCGGGCGTCTTCGCGGGGGTGCCGAACTCGACCGCCGTACGGGTGAGGCTCATGAACGCTTCCTCGAGCGAGGCCTGCTGCGGCGTCAGCTCGTGGATCGCGATGCCGTGCTCGGCAGCAGCGTCGCCGACCTGCTCGGTCGTCAGCCCGTGCACCTCGAGGCTGCCGCGCTCGCCGCCCTCGAAGGTGATGCCCGGACCCTCCAGCACCACACGGAGCCGCTGGAGGTCGGGCGACCGGACGAGGACGACCTTCGCGGATGCGCGCGCCACGAAGTCCTCGACGCTCGTGTCGGCGATCAGCTTGCCGCGTCCGATCACGATCAGGTGGTCGGCGGTCAGCGCCATCTCGCCCATCAGGTGCGAGGAGACGAAGACGGTGCGGCCCTCGGCCGCCAGGTCCTTGAGCAGGTTGCGAATCCAGTGGATGCCCTCGGGGTCGAGCCCGTTGACGGGCTCGTCCAGGAGCAGCGTCGACGGGTCGCCGAGCAGCGCGGTTGCGATCCCGAGCCGCTGGCCCATGCCAAGCGAGAACTGCCCGGCGCGCTTGTCGGCGACCTCGTGCAGGCCGACGAGGTCGATCAGCTCGTGGACGCGGCGCTTCGGGATCCCGTGCGTTTGCGCGAGCGCAAGCAGGTGGTGGTAGGCCGAGCGGCCGGTGTGCACCGACCGGGCTTCGAGCAGCGCGCCGACCTCGTGCAGCGGCGCCGCGTGCTCGCGGTAGTGCTTGCCGTTGACGGTCACGTCGCCGGCGCTCGGCGCGTCGAGGCCGAGGATCAGACGCATCGTCGTCGACTTGCCGGAGCCGTTCGGCCCGAGGAAGCCGGTCACGATGCCAGGCTCGACGCTGAAGGTGAGGTCGTCGACGGCACGCTTGTCCCCGTAGTCCTTCGTCAGGTTGCGTGCCTCGATCACCCCGGCACCGTACCCCTCGCGAGGATGCTTATTCATGAATGCTTCCTGAACATGCGCGCGACCCTCATCTGCCTGCTCTGCGCCGGCCTGCTCGCCGGCAGCGCCGAGCGCGCGCGACCGGCGAGCGGGCCGACGCTCGCGCAGCTCGTCGGCCAGAAGCTCGTGGTCTCGATGACCGGGAGGACACCGTCGGCCTCGCTCCTCGCGCGCGCGAGACGTGGAGACATCGGCGGCGTGATCGTGCACAGCTTCAACTTCTCCTCGTCGGCCCAGCTCCGGACGATCGCACGTGCGCTGCAGCAGGCGGCCGCGGCGGGTGGTCGCCCCCCGCTGTTGATCGCGGTCGACCAGGAGGGCGGCTCGGTGAAGACGATCCCGTGGCTGCCGCCGGCCCGCGCACCGGGACACGTCCGCTCGAGTGCCGATGCGCGCGCGGACGGCCGCGCGACCGGCGTGGCGCTGCTCGGCCTGGGCGTCAACACCGACCTCGCACCCGTCGCGGACCTGCCGGTCTCGCGGGCGTCGGCTGTCTACCGCCAGGGACGAACGTGGTCCTTCGACGCCCGCACCACCGCCCGCCTGGCGACGGCGTTCGCGGTCGGCATTGCCGATGGGCACGCACTCGCGACGATGAAGCACTTCCCGGGCCTCGGGTTCGCCACGGCGGACACCGACCGCTCCGTCGTCAGGATCACCGCATCGCGCAGGCAGCTCGACCCGGGCCTCGATCCCTACCGCAGTGCGATCGCGGCTCACCTGCCGCTGATCATGCTCTCGAACGCGGTCTACGACGCCTATGACCGGACGAACGCCGCGGGCTGGTCACGCGCGATTGCGACGACGCTGCTCCGCGGCGAGCTCGGCTTCGGCGGCGTGACGATCACCGACTCGCTCGACGGCGCCGCCCACACGCGACGGATAACGCCGAACGTCCTCGCCCTCGCGGCGACGAAGGCGGGCACCGACCTGCTCCTGCTGACCGGCGGCGAAGAGTCCACGCGCAGCGATTACACCTCGCTGCTGCGAGCCGCCCAGGCAGGCCGTCTCGGGCGGCCAGGCCTCGAGCGCTCGTACGCGCGCATCCTCCGGCTCAAGGCCGCGCTCGTTCCCCATTGACCCCGACCCCGCGCGCGGCCTAAGATCGCCGCGGGAGAGGGTGATTTGCAGAGGTTTTCGCGCCGCCGCGCAGGGCTTACAGCAGGATCGCTGGTCGCCGTTGCAATCGCGCTAGCGAGCCTTGCGAGCGCCTCGTCGGCGCGGATCGCTCTCCGCACGGCCGTCCAGGCCAGGCCCGCGATCGACAGCTTCACGCCCACGAGCGGAGCGCCGGGAACTGCAGTCCACATCCACGGCAGCGCACTGAGCGGAACGACGGGCGTGCGTTTCCACGGGCGGGCGGGGACGTTCACGGTCGACGCTCCCGGCGAGGTCGTGGCGATCGTTCCCGCGCACGCGACAACCGGGCGGATCAGATTGACGACACCCGCGGGAACCACGCGGAGCTCGCGGCCGTTCACCGTCGTCAACCCGGCGACGATCAAGGTCACACCGGCCGACCCCCTGCCGGGCAAGCGGCTGAACGTGAGCGGCCGGGGCTTTGGCGCGTTCGAGCCGGTGCAGGTTCGGCTGGACCACGTCACGGTCGCATCCGGGGACACCGATTCCACCGGGCGCATCAGGGTTGCGTTCACGTTGTCCGCCGCGATCCTTCTCGGCAACCACACGCTCGATCTCACCGGGCTCGTCTCGAGCGCGGTCGCCACCGCGATATTCACGATCTTCGAGCCCTGGCCCCAGTTCCATTTCGATGCGGCCAAGGGCGGGTACCAGCTCTACGAGAACGTCCTCTCGACGAGCAACGTCTCGAGTCTGACGACGGCCTGGACCGCACCGACTGGCGGCGCGATCAACTCTTCGCCTGCAGTCGCCAGCGGCGCGGTCTACGTCGGCTCGAACGACGGCAAGCTCTACTCGTTCGACGCCGCCACGGGTGCGTTCCGCTGGAGCTACCAGACCGGCGCGCGGATCTTCTCGTCCCCGGCCGTTGGCACGGGTGGGATCGTCTACGTCGGCTCGGCCGACGGCAGCGTCTACGCCCTGCGGACCTCGAACGGGTCAGTGCTCTGGAGCCGGACGACGGGAGGCATCGTCGACTCCTCGCCTGCGGTCAGCGGCGGCGTCGTCTACATCAACTCGGAGGACGGCGTGCTCCGCGCGCTCAGCGCCTCGACCGGGACGCCCCTTTGGAGCGCCGACTGCTCGTGCGCCAACGAGGCGCCGGCGGTCTCCAACGGCGTCGTCTACGCCTGGCGCTTCCATCCGCCCGGCGGGCCCGACCACCCGAACTCCGTCTCCGCCTTCAACGCCGCGACCGGAGCACTGCTGTGGGACCAGGAGCCCTGGAATGCCGAGCCGCCCAAGACGAACGGTTGCTGCGGGATCTTCACGCACGGCCTCAGTGTCGTGAACGGCCGGATCTACGTCGGCACCGCCTCGGGCTTCACGTGCGCGATGAACGCAGCGGACGGAAGCGAGGCCTGGTGCCGGGCGACCGGCCACGTCCTCTTCTACGGCGTCACGGGCGTCCCGTCGGTCGCCCAGGGTGTGGTGCGGGTCGGCACGACGGACGGGACGATCCGCGCGTTCAACTCGGCCAGCGGCTCCGTGTTGTGGAGCCTGTTCACGACCACCGACATCGTGTCGTCGCCCGCCGTCGCCAACGGCGTGCTGTACGTCGGCGCCGGCGACGGCAAGCTCTACGTGCTCAATGCCGCGACCGGCGGGCTCTTGACCACGAAGGCGACCGGTGGCGCGATCGTCTCTTCGCCGGCGGTCTCCGAAGGCCGCATCTACGTCGGCTCGGGTGACGGGAAGCTGTACGCGTTCGGCCTGCCGTAGCCTGCAGTCATCCGTATCCGCGAGGGGACAGAGGCCGACTTCGAGCGGCTGCGCGCGATCGCCGTCGAGGCAAAGGCGCACTGGGGCTACGACCGGGCTCAGGTCGAGGAGTGGGCGCTCGGCGGCGACTTCGAGCCGGAGAGCCTGCGCAAGCGCTTGCTCTACGTCGCCGAGGTGGACGGCCGGCCGGTTGGGTGGGCCGCGTTGATCCCGCGCGGCGAGGTCGGCTGGCTGGAGGACCTCTGGGTCGAGCCGGCCTGGATCGGGCGAGGTCTCGGGCGGGCACTGTTCGAGCACGTCGCCACCGAGGCTCGGCAGCTCGGTGCCCGTCAGCTGGAGTGGGAGGCCGAGCCGAACGCGTCCGGGTTCTACGAGCACATGGGCGGCGCCTACGTCCGCGACAGCGAGGTGACGGAGTGGGGGCGAGTGCTCGAAGTGCTCGCGGTCGAGCTGACGTAGCGCTTGCGCGCGCGGGCTCGAGGGACGAGACTCGGCCCGTGCCCGGAGCCGCCGCGGAGCACCCTCAGGCCGACGTGATTCTCGACGTCGAGTTTGAGGACGGGTTGTTCTTCCTCGTGCTCGAGAACATCGGCTCCCGGCCGGCGCATTCGGTGCGCGTGCGCTTCGCCGAGCCGCTGCGTGGGCTCGGCGGCGAAAAGCGGATCGACCGGCTGCGGATCTTCCAGCGGCTCGAGCTGCTCGGGCCGCGGCGACGGATCCGGATCTTTATCGACCGGGCCGCGCTCTTCTTCGCCCGCGACGAGTCGACTGCGCTCGAGGCTCGGATCGCGTGGCGCACCGACGACGGCGAGCGCCGCTCCCGCACCGTCCGCCACGACCTCGACGCCTACCGCGACTTCCCCTACTTGGAGGTGCCCCGCGATGCCCCAGCGCCGTGACGACCCGTATCTCAACTTCAACTTCCGCGTCGAGATCGACGGCCTGCAGGTGGCCGGCTTCAGCGAGGCGCAGCTGCCCGAGGGGCGGATCGAGGTGGTCGCCTACCGCGAGGGCGGCGAGAACACCTCGGCCCCGCGTCTGCTGCCTGGACGGGTGGAGTTCGGACCGGTCGTCCTGCGGCGCGGCTTCGCGGGCGATCCCGCACTCTTCCAGTGGTGGAACGACGTCGTCCAGGGCCACGTGGCGCGGCGCAACGTCGTCATCATCCTCCTCGACGAGCAGCGGCAGGAGGTCGCGCGCTGGGTGATTCGGCGCGCCTGGCCGAGCAAGTGGACCGGCCCGGACCTCCGCGGCCTCGGCAACGAGGTGTCGATCGAGACATTGGAGCTCACGCACGAGGGAATCGAGCTCGACGACTAATAGAGGAGTCTTGATTTGTCCCCCGGAGGGTGTTAGGAAAGACACTTCAAGGGTCGGCCGGGGCGTCCGCTCGCTCGGCTGAGGAGCGGAAGTCGTACGAGGGGGATCGATGAATCGGATTCGTGTTGCAGTGATGGCCGCCGTCGGCGTGGCGTTGTTCGTCACGGCACTGGTGGCTGGGAGCACGCACTGGAGAGACTCGACGCAGGCGTCTGCGCCGCTGCGCTACATGGCGCTTGCCAACGGCGACGTCGGCGAGCAGCTGGGTCTGATGGACAGCTACTGGAACGACCGCGTCACGTATCCGACCGGGAACTACAACCCGGAGTGGCTGCGGCACGCCGCCAAGCAGGCCGACGCGATTCCGAGCGGGATCCCGGCCGGACGCGAGCCGAAGGCGCGCGCTGCCGCGGCTGCAGCAGCCAGCCTTTCGACCGACAGCTTCGTCTCGCTCGGGCCGAAGCCGGAGCGCATGACGGGCTGCGGGAACTGCTTCGACTACACGACCACCTCGGGCCGCGTCAACGTGATCGCGGTCGACCCGACTACCACCACGCCCGGCAGCATCGTCGCCTACGCGGGCTCGGTCGGCGGCGGCGTCTGGAAGACGACGGACTGCTGCTCGGCGACGACCACGTGGTCGGTCACGACCGACGATCCGCTCATCTCGGCGATTTCGATCGACACCCTCACGATCGACCCGAACAACCACAACACGATCTACGCGGGCACGGGCGACCTGAACTACGGCTCGTTCTCGATGGGTAGCCAGGGCATCCTCAAGTCAACCGACGGCGGCTCGACGTGGACCGTGATCGGCTCGGCCATCTTCGGCCCGGCCTATGGCGAGCCGGCGGGCCAGTTCCCGCAGTACGACGCCGTCGGCAAGGTGCGCGTCGACCCGAACAACTCGAACAACATCGTCGCGGGCACGAAGAAGGGGCTCTGGCTCTCGCACGACGCCGGCGCCAACTGGACCGGCCCCTGCCTGACGAACTCCTTCTCCTCGATGCGCCAGGACATCACCGGCCTCGAGCTGTCGAACATGGGCGGCGGTGTCACCCGCATCCTGGCCGCCAACGGCGTCCGCGGCTTCGCCAGCACGGTGCAGTACGACCTCGGCGCCAACGGGGCGAACGGCGTCTACAGCGCCACCATGCCCGCCAGCGGCTGCCCGAGCTTCACCCTGCTCTCGCGGGACGACAACGGCTTCGTCTTCGGCACCGCGGTCACCGGCAGTCCCTACGGCACCGGTGCCCAGATGCACGCCGGAAGCGGCGCCGCGTACGTGAGCACCTCGTCCACCGCGACCGTCGGCGACCAGCTCGGCCGCATCGACATCGCGGTCGCGCCGTCTAACCCGAACGTGATCTACGCCCAGGGCCAGAGCATCGCACCGCAGAACAACTCGGGCGGCAGCGCCGGCTGCGGCAATGCGAACGGCTGCCAGATCGGCGCGTGGGCCAGCACGGACGGCGGCGCCACGTGGTCGTTCATGGCAGGCTCTGCCGGCGGGTCGCTGAAGACCTGCAACACGACCGGCCCCGGCACGAATGCCTCGCTCGCGGGCGACTACCCGCAGAACTGGTACGACCAGGGCATCGCGGTCGACCCGAACAACCCCGACCGGATCTTCGTCGACACCTTCGAGGTCTGGCTCGCGAACCGCACCGGGACGACCTGGTACGACACGACTTGCGGCTACTCGGGCCCGAGCCCGAAGCCCGTCCACGTCGACCAGCACGCGCTCGCCTTCGTGCCCGGCTCGTCGAGCATGCTGCTCGCCGGCAACGACGGCGGCGTGCACGGCACCGCGAACGCCGACGCGGTGGCGCTGAACACGGTGCGCCCGACCTGGTTCAACATGGACACCGGCTTCAACACGATCGAGTTCTACTCGGGCGACATCAGCGGCAACTTCGCCACCTCGGCAAACCCCTCGGCGGCGGGCGGCGCGCAGGACAACGCCCCGAGCGTCGCAAGCTTCCCGGGCGGCGCGACCGGCCCGGTGCAGTGGCAGCTCGTGACCGGTGGTGACGGTTTCTACGCCCGCATCGACCCCGTCGGGAACGGGACGAACCCGCGCTACTTCGTCGGCAACAACAGCGGCGGGATGTCGCGCTGCACGGCGACGACGTGTCTCACCAGCGGCAGCAGCTACTCGAGCGTCCGTGGCAGCTGGACCGGCGACACGCAGTCGTTCATCTTCCCGTTCGACCTCTTCCACGGCGGCATCCCCGGCGGCGACGACTGCGCGCCGGCCGGCACGCCGGGCGGCTGTGGCCACCTGGTCGGCGGCACGACGCGCGTCTGGGAGACGGTCTCGGGTGGCAACGCCACGATGAACTCGGCCAGCTGGTACGTGACCAACAACCCGTCGACCCAGAACATGACCAAGGGAACGCTGGGCAACCGGTCGTTCATCAACCAGGTCAAGTACTCGCCGAAGTGGTCGAGCGTGGCCGCGGTCGGCACGAACGACGCGAACTACTGGATCGGCTTCAACCTCGGCACCGGCGTCGCCGGCCAGGCGAACTGGGTGAACGTGACCGGCTCGAACTCGGTCCTGCCGAACCGGCCGGTGCTCGGCGTCGCGATGGATCCGTCGTCGCCGAACGTCGCCACCGAGGTCGGCTATGCGGCGCTCGGCGGCTTCAACGCCAACACGCCGGGCCAGCCGGGCCACCTCTTCCAGGTCTCCTGCACCTCGAGCTGCGCGTCCTTCAGCTGGCTCGACAAGTCGGGGAACCTGCCCGACATCCCGGTCGACTCGGTGATCGTCAACCCGAACTTCCCGCAGCAGGTCTTCGCGGGCACGGACTTCGGCCTCTTCTTCACGAACAACGTGAACGCGGCCACGCCGATCTGGCAGAAGTTCACCGCCGGCCTGCCGAGCGCGATGATCTGGGACATGCAGATCGACCGCGGGGCAACCGCGCTGTCGCTCTGGACGCGTGGCCGCGGGGCATACGCCTGGGCCCTCCCGAACGCGCCGGTCAATCGGCTCAACCAGACGATCACGTTCGGCCCGCTGGCCGACCGGCCGTACACGGCGCCCGACTTCACCGTCTCCGCCACGGCCTCGTCCGGTCTGCCGGTCTCGTTCACTGCCGGCGCCAACGGCACGTGCTCGGTGAGCGGCACGACCGTCCACATCATCCACTACGGGCTCTGCACGATCACCGCGCATCAGCCCGGTAATGACGACTACAACCCGGCGCCGGACGTCTCGCAGTCGTTCCAGATCACCGACTCCGTGCCGCCGGTGACGACCGCGACGCTCACGCCGGGCATCCACAACGGCTGGTACGCCTCGCCGACGCTGACGCTGACCGGCGACGACGGCGCGGGCGGCTCCGGGATCGCGACGACCGTCTACTCGCTCGACGGCGGTGCCTCGACGACCTACTCCGGCCCGATCTCGGGCTTCACCACCGGCAACCACTTCGTCCAGTACCACTCGGTCGACAACGCCGGAAACGTCGAGGGAACCAAGCTGATCGCCTTCAAGGTCGACGCCGTCAAGCCGACCGTGACGGTGACCAAGCCGGCGGCGGGCGCCGTCTACAAGCAGGACAAGGTCGTCGAGGCCGCCTACAAGTGCGTCGACCGCGAGTCGGGCATCGACTCCTGTGTCGGAACGGTGCCGAACGGCGCTCACCTCGACACCTCCACTGTCGGCGAGCACACCTTCACGGTCACCGGCATCGACAAGGCCGGCAACCAGACGGTCGTCACCCGCCACTACCAGGTCGTCTACACCTGGAACGGCTTTTTCGCCCCGGTCACCAACACCGAAGCGAGCAAGCTCAACCTGGTGCACGCGGGCGACCTGATCAAGCTCGGCTT
>DATIOF010000140.1:0-14447 GCA_035473395.1 Gaiellaceae bacterium | reverse complement strand
TCCACTACCAGAACGGCGGTCTCGTGATCGACACGGACGCCGAGACGACGCTGCCGGGTGTCTATGCGTGCGGCGAGATCGCCGGAGGCACGCACGGGCGCAACCGGATGATGGGCAACAGCCTTCTCGAATGTGTGGTGTTCGGTCGAAGGGCTGGTCGTAATGCATTCGAGCGAGCTAGGAGCTAGATGACAATCGATACGGTCACCGATCTACAGCACGCCGTCGAGGATGCCGCCGCGCACCTCTATGTCTGGGCGCTGAAGGACATTCCGCAGGACCTGCGCGACGCTCTGGCAGCAGCGCGCTTGCGCGAGACGTCCGTCCCGGGCAAGCGCGTGCTCGAGACGATCCACAAGAACGTCAACATCGCCGACAGCGAGAACAATCTCGTCTGCCAGGACACCGGCATCGCCGTGTACACGTGCCGGGTCGGGGAGCATTTCCCGCTCCATCCCACGCGGATCTACGAGGGACTGCGCGACGGCACCGCCCGCGCGACCGTCGAGCATCCACTGCGCTCGAACGCGGTGCACACGATCACGCGGGAGAACACCGGCCCGAACATCGGCTACCGCCTGCCCATCGTCCATTGGGACTTCATCCCGGACTGGGACGGCCTCGACGTCAAGTGCGTGCCGAAGGGGTCCGGCTCGGAGAACATGAGCTTCCTCAAGATGTGCGTGCCGGCCGACAGTGTGAAGGGCATCAAGCAGTTCGTGCTCGAGTCGATCGTCGGCGCCGGCGGCAAGCCGTGCCCGCCGGGGATCGTCGGCGTCGGCATCGGGGGCTCGGCCGACTACGCGATGTACCTCGCCAAGGAAGCCATCGCCCGCCCGATCGGCACGCGCAACAGCGACCCGATCGTCGCGGAGCTCGAGGACGAGCTGATGGGCCTTCTGAACGAGACCGGGATCGGGCCGATGGGCCTCGGTGGCGACGTGACCGTCCTCAACTGCCACATCGAGCACGCGGACACGCACATGACGCTCAACCCGGTGGCCGTGAACTACCAGTGCTGGGCTGCGCGCCGGGCCAGCGTGCACGTCAGTGCAAACGGCGACGTCGAGTTCGACCGGGAGGCCTAGGCATGGCAACGCATGAAGTGACGTTCCCGATCCAGGACGAGGCCGAGTTCCTCAAGCTGCGTGCCGGCGACGAGGTCGTCGTCCAGGGGCACATCATCGGGATCCGCGACCGGACGCAGATCCGGATCTTCGACCAGGGCGTCGAGCCGCCGATGGACCTGAAGGGCGCCTTCCTGCTGCACACCGCGCCCGGCGTGCGCAAGCTCGAGAACGGCAAGTACGAGCCGGTCTGCATCGGCACGACCACGAGCGCGCGCATGGTGCGCTTCACCGAGCCGCTCGGCGCGCAGTACGGCGTGCGCGCGATCTGCGGCAAAGGCGGCTTTCCGGACGAGGCGATCGAGCCGATGCGCGAGCATGGGATGGTCTACTTCGCGATCGTCGGCGGGGCCGCGGCGCTCGAGACGACCCAGATCGAGGAGATCGAGGAGGTCGCCTGGGAGGAGCTGATGCCGGAGTGCCTGTGGAAGTTCCGGGTGAAGGACTTCGGGCCGCTCACCGTCGGCATCGACGCCCACGGCAACTCGCTCTACCACGACGTCCAGGCGGCAGCCCACGACAAGCTGAAGGAGCTCTATGCCCGGCTCTGAGTTTCTCGAGGTCAACCGCGACGGCGGCGTCACGCACGTGATCGACAAGGGCCTCGGCCCGCGCGCCTGGGAGGACGTGCTCGAGACGAGTGGCGAGTACATCGACATCGTCAAGCTCGGCTGGGGAACCGCCTATGTGACCCCGAACCTGCAGCGCAAGCTCGACGTGCTGAAGGAGAAGCCGGTCGTGATCGGCGGCACCTTCTTCGAGGCCGTCTACGCGCAGGGCAAGCTCGACGAGTACAAGCGCTGGCTCGGCGAGCTGGGGATGACGCACGTCGAGATCTCGGACGGCGTGATCGACCTGCCGCGCGAGCGCAAGCTCGAGCTGATCGCCGACTTCGCGCGCGACTTCACCGTCCTCTCCGAGGTCGGCTCGAAGGACGCGGAGGCCGTCTTCGCCCCGTACCAGTGGGTCGAGTGGATCAAGGCCGAGCTCGAGGCCGGCGCCTGGAAGGTGATCACCGAGGGCCGCGAGGGCGGTACCGCCGGCATCTACCGGCCGACCGGCGAGATGCGCACCGGCCTCGTCGACGAGATCGCGCACGAGGTGGACGTGAACGACCTGCTCTTCGAGGCGCCGACCAAGGCGAGCCAGGCCTGGTTCGTGAAGCACTTCGGGCCCGGCGTCAACCTGGGGAACATCCCGCCTGAGGAAGTGATCCCGCTCGAGACGCTGCGCCTCGGCCTGCGGGCAGACACGCTGAGGGAGGTGCTCCTTGGCGACGCCGAGACTGCAGCTCCCTGACGTCGAGACGATGCCCGCGGAGGAAGTGCTCCGCTGGGCGCGCGCGGAGTTCGGCGACCGCCTGTGTTTGACCTGCTCGTGGCAGAAGCAGTCGTCGGTGCTCGTGCACATGGTCGCCGAGCTCGGGCTCGACATTCCGGTGGTCGAGCTCGACACGCACCTCTTCTTCCGCGAGAGCTACGAGACGCGCGACCGGCTCGTCGAGCGCTACGGGATCAACCTGCTCCCGCCGCCGCCGGTGATCACGATCGCCGAGCAGCACAGGCAGGAGGGCCCGAACCTCTGGGAGACCGACCCCGACCGCTGCTGCCACATCCGCAAGGTCGAGCCGCTGCTGCAGGCGCTCGAGCCCTACGACGCCTGGATCTCCGGGATCCGCCGCGACCAGTCGCCGAGCCGCGCAGAGACGCCGAAGGTGCAGTGGTCCGAGCGCTACGAGGTCTGGAAGCTGCATCCGCTCGCCGACTGGGACGAGAAGCGCGTCTGGGCCTACATCCAGGTCAACGAGATTCCCTACAACCCGCTCCACGACGTCGGCTTTCGCTCGATCGGTTGCATCCCGTGCACGAAGCCGATCACGGCCGAGGAAGAGGAGCGCGCCGGCCGCTGGGCCGGCTCCGACAAGCTCGAGTGTGGGATCCACCTCGAAACGCCACTAGGAGGCACATGACCGACCACATCTACGCCGCCGAGCACCCCGAGACGACGCACGTCCGGCCCGGCGGCTTCACGCTCTGGTTCACCGGGCTCTCCGGCTCCGGCAAGACCACGATCGCGCACCTCGTCGGCCCCGAGCTCGACCGCCGCGGCCTCGTCGTCGAGTACCTCGACGGCGACACCGTGCGCACGCACCTCTCGAAAGGCCTCGGCTTCTCGAAGGAGGACCGCGACACGCACATCAAGCGCGTCGGCTGGGTCGCCTCGCGCCTGACCCGCCAGGGCGGCGCCGTGATCGCGGCCACGATCTCGCCGTACGAGGCGACGCGGCAGGAAGCCCGCGCGAACATCGACGAGGTCGGCACGTTCGTCGAGATCTACGTCAAGACGTCGGTCGAGGAGTGCGCCAAGCGCGACGTGAAGGGGCTCTACGAGAAGGCGTTCAAGGGCGAGATCACCGAGTTCACCGGTGTGTCGGATCCCTACGAGGAGCCGTCGAACCCGGAGATCGTGATCGAGACCGAGCAGCACGACCCGGAGGAGAGCGCGGCGATCGTCGTCGCCAAGCTCGAGGAGCTGGGGCTCGTGCCGGCCGAGGTGGCAGCGTGAGCGTCACCGAGACGACGCAGCTGATCGAGCCGCACGGCGGCAAGCTCGTCGACCGGACGGGCTCGCGGCCCGACGGCGTCGAGAAGCTCGAGCAGCTCGAGCTCACGTCACGCGAGCTCTCCGATCTCGACATGCTCGCCTCCGGCGCGCTCTCGCCGCTCGAGGGCTTCATGGCCCAGCACGACTACGAGAGCGTCGTCGACGGGATGCGGCTGGCGAACGGCCTGCCGTGGGCGCTGCCGGTCTGCCTCGCGGTCGACCGTGAGCCCGACGGCGACCAGGTCGCGCTGACCGACGCCGACGGCACGCCGCTCGCGGTGCTCGACGTCGACGGCGCCTACGAGTACGACCGGGACCGCGAGGCGGAGCGCTGCTTCCGCACCACGGACGACGCGCATCCTGGCGTCAAGCGGCTCTACGAGCAGAAGCCGTACTACCTGGCCGGCCGCGTGACCGTCTTCGAGCGGGCCGAGCCGGCCTTTCCGGAGCTCGCGAAGGATCCGGCCGAGACACGGGCGACCTTCGCCGAGCGAGGCTGGAAGCGCGTGGTCGGCTTCCAGACGCGCAACCCGATTCACCGCGCCCACGAGTACCTGACCAAGTGCTCGCTGGAGACGGTCGACGGCCTCCTGATCCACCCGCTCGTCGGAGACACCAAGAGCGACGACGTCCCGGCCGCGACCCGCGTCGAGTGCTATCGCGTGCTGGTCGACAACTACTACCCCGCCGACCGCGTGCTGGTCTCGGCCTTCCCGGCCGCGATGCGCTACGCGGGCCCGCGCGAGGCGATCTGGCACGCGATCTGCCGCAAGAACTACGGCTGCTCGCACTTCATCGTCGGCCGTGACCACGCGGGTGTCGGCGACTACTACGGCACCTACGACGCGCAGCTGATCTTCGACGAGTTCGAGCCGCACGAGCTCGGGATCGAGCCGATGTTCTTCGAGCACGCCTTCTTCTGCCGCGCCTGCGGCTCGATGGCGACGCCGAAGAGCTGTCCGCACGGAGGCGACGACCACGTCTTCCTCTCCGGCACCAAGGTGCGCGAGCTGCTGGCCGAGGGGCAGCTGCCGCCGGTCGAGTTCTCGCGGCCCGAGGTTGCGCAGGTCCTGATCGAGGCCTACAAGCAGTAAGGCATGACCTGGCAGTTCACGCTCAGCGGCTTGCTGATCGGGCTGCTCGTCGGAATGACCGGGATGGGCGGCGGCTCGCTGCTGACGCCCATCCTGGTGATCTTCTTCGGCTTCCAGCCGACGACCGCGGTCGGCACCGACGTCCTGCACGGGGCGATCTTCAAGAGCTTCGGCGCCGTCCGGCACCGGCGGCTCGGCACCGTGCACGCCCGGCTGACGCTCTGGATGTTCCTCGGCTCCGGCCCGATGTCCCTGCTCGGCGTCGCCGTCGCGACCTGGCTCGCCCGCCATTCGAGCGGCGCGAAGGACATCGAGGCCTACGCGATCGGCGCGGCGCTCGTGATCGGCGGCGTGGGGCTCGCCGCCAAGGCGTTCATCAAGCGCGGTGTGCAGCCGGACGACGCGCCCTTCCTGCTCATGCGGCGCGACAAGGTGATTGCGGTCACGCTGGGCGCGGTAGGAGGCTTCATCGTCGGCCTGACCTCGGTCGGCAGCGGCACGCTCTTCGGGCTCGTGATGGTGCTCGTCTTCCCGCTGACATTGCCGAAGATCGTCGGCACGGACATCTTCCACGCCGCCGCGCTGCTCTGGGTCGCCGGCTTCGGCCATCTCGTCGCCGGCAACGTGGACCTGCGGACGATGCTGTGGCTGCTGACCGGCTCGATCCCCGGCGTGCTGATCTCGAGCCAGTTCGCGCCGAGGGTCCCGGACCGGGTGCTGCGCCTCGGGCTCGCCTCGGTGCTGATGCTGAGCGGAATCAAGCTGATCGACTTCTCCGGCGCCGACTACGTGATCGCCGCCGGCGCGATCATCGCGGCGCTCGCGTTCGCCGCCTGGGGTCTGATCGCACGTGCCGGTAGGCGACGTAGCGTCGAATCGCCTGCCTAGGTCCATCTAGACTCGCCGTCCCGTGGCGCGCGTCCTGCCGATCGTGGTCGTGTTGGCCCTCCTCGGCTGCACGGCCGCGGCGTTCGCCGTCACCGAGGGGCTGAAGCTCGAGCACAGTCCCGTCTCGAACACCCACGTCGGCAAGACGGTGGCGCCCGACTCGCTGGCGAACAAGACCGTCCCGATCGCGTTTCTGTTGCGCAAGCGCGACCGCGTCACGGTCGAGCTCGTGAACGGCAACGGCGACGTCGTTCGCACGATCGCCCGCTCGCGCCTCGAGCCCAGCGGCAACCTGCAATTCACCTGGAACGGCCGCGGCGACAACCGCGAGGTCGTGCCGGACGGCGTCTACCGGCCGCGCGTTCATCTCGCGAACGCGCACAAGACGATCGTGCTGCCGAACCCGATCACGATGGACGCGACCCCGCCGTTCATCCGGCTCGTCTCCGTCAGCCCGCGCACCTTCTCGCCGGACGGCGACCTGGCTGTGGATCACGTTCGGATCAGGTATCAGACGAGCGAGCGTGCGCGGGCGCAGCTCTACGTCGACGGCGAGCCGCGGACACTCGTCCACGACTTCCTGCGCGCCGGCAAGATCGACTGGCCGAAGGGCCACTTACGGCTCAGGCCGGGCAGGCACCTGATCCGGCTGCGGGCGCTCGACCTCGCCACCAACCTCGGGCCGCCGAGCCGGGCGCTGCCGGTGTTCGTGCGCTACATCGAGCTGCGCCCCCAGGCGCTGCGGGCGAAGACGGGCACGCGCTTCGGCTTCCGCGTCCTCACCGACGCGAAGGACTACGCCGTGCACCTCGGCTCGCTGCACACCCGACGGAGCGGGAAGCTGCTGATCCTGCGCGCCCCGGCCCCGGGCCGCTACGTGCTGCGCGTCGCGGAGCACGGCCACGTGGCGAGGGCGATCGTGACGGTGACGCCGTGACCGCGCACGTCGGCGGGGTCGTCGCCAGCCTCGGGCTCGCGCTGCTGCTGGTTGCGCCCTCGCGCCTGCAGCGGCTCGTTGGCCTCGGCGCCTGGGCGCTCGGCGCGATCCTACTCGCGGTCTACCTTGCTCCGCACGGGCACCGGCCGCTGCTCGGCGGGCTGGCCGTCGTCGGCCTCGGCCTCGCCGCAGCGGGCGCGTTCGTTCTGCGCCGCTGGCCGTACGTGCTCCCGTTCGCGGTGCTCGCGTGCATCGCGGCGCGGATCCACGTCCACGTCGGCTCGACCGAGGCGAACCTGCTCGTGCCGATGTACGCGGTCGTCGCGGCGGCGGCGCTGCTGCTCGCCTGGGAGCTGCTGCACGGCGACATCCGCGCGCGGGAGCTCGGCCCGGCCGCCTGGCCGCTCGCGGCGTTCGTCGCCTGGTCCGGACTCTCGATCCTCTGGACGCAGGACCTGCGCCAGGGCGCGATCGACCTCCTCTTCTTCTACCTCTCGTTCGGCTTGCTGGCGATCGTGCTCGCCCGCGTCGTCTGGAGTCGCCTGATCGCGATCGGGCTGCTCGTCGAGCTGACGGCGATGGCGCTCGTCTTCTCGGCGATCGGGATCTACCAGTACGAGACGCGCGACGTCTTCTGGAACCCGAAGCTGCTCGTCTCGAACGCCTTCGCGCCCTTCTACCGGGTCAACTCGGTCTTCTGGGACCCGTCCATCTACGGGCGCTTCCTCGTGGTCGCGATCCTCGCCCTGCTGGTGGTGGTGCTCTTCACGCGCGACCTGCGGGTGATGCTCGGCGCCACGGCCGCGATCGCCGCGATCTGGGCCGGGCTCTACTTCTCGTACTCGCAGTCGAGCTTCGCCGCGCTGGCCGCGGGGGTCGTGCTCGCGGCGATCTTCGCGTGGGGCCGGCGGGGGGTCGCGCTGGCGATCGTCGCGGCGGTCGTCGTCGCGGCCGGGGCGCTGGCCACCCCTAGCGTCCGCCACGACCTCTTCGGCCACAACACGAAGAGCGCCACGAGCGGCCGCGGCACCCTCGTGCGCCGCGGCGCGCACATCGCCGTCCACCACCCGCTCGCCGGCGTCGGGATCGGTGGCTTCAAGCACGCCTACGCCGAGCTTGCCGGGCTGAAGGGCAAGGAGCCGGCCGCCGCCGCCTCGCACACGACGCCGGTGACGGTCGCCGCCGAGGGCGGGATCGTCGGCTTCGCGCTCTACGTCTGGCTGCTCGTCGCGGCGCTAGGGCTGGCGTTCCGCCGCTTCGCCCGCGACCTGGCGGGCCTCGCCGCGCTCACCTTCGGCCTCGTGATCGCGGCCGTCGCCGTCCACAGCCTCTTCTACAACGCGTTCTTCGAGGACCCGACCGTCTGGGCCGCCATCGGCCTCGCCGCCGCGCTGCCGCGCCGGCCGGACGAGGCCGCGGATCCGCCGGCGCTCGACCGGGAGGTAGAAGCCGAGGGGCAGCAGGACGAGCGGGTAGACGGCGCTCAGCAGCAGGGCGCCGGCGAGCGGGACGCCGAGGCTCTTCCCGACCACCGTTAGCCCCACCGCGGCACCGACCGCGAGCGCGATCCGCCGCCACTGGTACGGCACCGGAAAGACCTGCTGCGCGCGGATCGTCATCCCGAAGAACATCACCAGGTAGGCGACGAGCGTCGAGATCGCCGCGCCGATCATCCCGTACGGCGGGATCAGCACGAAGTTGAGCCCGATGTTGACGAGCGCCGCTCCGCCGGTGATCACCCAGTTGAACTGCGTCTTCTTCGCGCGGCCGATCCCGATCGACATCACGTTGAAGGCGATGAAGGCCGTCCCGCCGAAGACGAGCAGCGGCACGACCTCCTCGGCCCGGTAGAACCTCGGCGTGGTCAGCAGGCGGACGAGCCAGGGCGCAAGCAGCGAGAGCGCCAGCGAGAGCCAGCTGCAGAGGTAGAGCACGTAGGTGAGCACGTAGGCGTAGGTGCGCTTGGCCTCGCCGTCGTCCTTGATCGAGAAGGCGAAGGCCGGCCAGGCGGTCCGCAGCGCGATCAGGACGAGCAGGAGCGCGGTCGAGATGCGGACGCCGATCGAGTAGAGGCCGGTCTCGGCGAGCCCCTTCATGTGCACGAGGAAGAAGCGGTCGGAGAGGTCGATCACCCAGAGCGCGAGCCCCGAGGGAACCAGCGGCAGACCGAAGCGCTGCATCTGCCGGAAGAGCCCGCGGTCGAACTCGAGCCCGAGCTGGAAGCGCCGGTAGGCGAGCAGAACGAAGTAGACGACCAGCGTGCCGGTGAAGTTCCCGGCGAGCACCCCGATCGCGCCCTTGTGCCAGACCGCGACGAGCAGGATCGTCGCGACGACGGTGATGATCACGTTGGCGAGCGTCGCGGCGACGTAGGAGACCGAGCGCTCCTCGACCCGGAAGAGCGCGGTCAGTTGCTCGTAGTTCATCTGCGCCCAGAGCAGGACGAGCGCGGCGCGCACGAGGTTCGCGCGCGAGTCGGTCGCGAACAGCAGGTGCGAGATCTGCGTGGCGAAGATCGAGCCGACCACGAGCCCGAGCGTCGCCATCACCATCGTGAACCAGAACGAGGTGCGCACGACCGTCGTCCGGCCGCGGTCGTCGTCCGCGTCGAAGTAGAAGCGGAAGAACGCCATCGAGATGCCCATCCGCAGGACGATCACGAGCACGACCGTCAGCGAGATCAGCGTCTCGACGGCGCCGACGTCGGCGCGCGTCAGATAGCGCGTCACGACCGGCAGGAGCAAGACGCCGATCAGCCGCGAGACGACGGCGCCCATCCCGTAGATGGCCGAGTGCTTGGCGAGCCGCCCGAGCTGGTTCGCGATCACGGCCCCAGTGTTGCGGAATCGCACGGATAGACTGGCCGGTCGTGGCTCTGAGCGGGAAGAAAATCCTTTTGACCGGCGGTGCGGGTTTCATCGGCACCGCGCTCGCGCGTCGCCTGGTCGCGGACAACCAGCTCGTCGTGCTCGACAACCTGCACCGCGACTCACTGACCGGCACCGACCTGGCCGAGCACGAGCACCTGCGCTTCGTCCAGGGCGACGTGCTCGACCTGCCGTTGCTGCGCGAGCTGACCGCGCGGGCCACGCACGTCGTCCACCTCGCCGCGATCGCGGGCGTCGACTCGGTGTTGAAGAGCCCGGTGCGGACGATGCGCGTCAACCTGCTCGGGACCTCGAACGTGCTCGAGGCGGCGCACGAGGCGGGGACGCTCGAGCGGCTGATCGACTTCTCGACCAGCGAGGTCTTCGGCACGCACGCCTACAAGGTCGAGGAGACGCACGTCACCTCGCAGGGCTCGGTCGGCGAGGCGCGCTGGACGTACGCGGTGTCGAAGCTCGCGGGCGAGTACCTCGCGCACTCGTACTTCGACGAGTACCAGCTGCCGTCGACGACGATCAGGCCGTTCAACGTCTACGGGCCGGGCCAGCTCGGCAGCGGCGCGATCCATCACTTCACCGTGCGCGCGCTCGCCGGCGAGGAGATCGTGATCCACGGCGACGGCTCGCAGATTCGTGCCTGGTGCTTCGTCGACGACGTGGTAGAGGCGCTGCTCGCGATGCTCGAGCGCGAGGAGGCGATCGGGCAGGTCTTCAACGTCGGCAACCCGCGCTCGGTGGTGACGGTCTTCGACCTCGCCTCGCGGATCAAGCGCCTGGCCGACTCCGAGTCGGAGATCGTCTTCAAGCCGCTTCACTACACGGACGTCGAGATGCGGATCCCGAACGTCGACAAGGCGCTGAAGCTGCTCGAGTGGGAGCCGCGCGTCGACCTGGACGACGGGCTCGCCCGCACGATTGCGTGGTACCGCGAGCGGCAGCCCGTGCAGAGCCTGGCTCCTTCCGCGTGAAACTGCTGGTCGCCGCGGCGGTCGTGCTCGTCGCGGCCGTCCCGGGAGCGGCGGCGCGCTCGGCGCCGGCACTGCGGATCTCGCTGGACAGGCCGGTCTTCAGCCCGAACGGCAACGGCGTCAACGACACGCTGACGGTGCGGACGAACGCCGCGCCCGGAACGCTGGTCGGCCTGCGCGTTTACGCCTGGGGCGGGCGGCTCTCGGGCTGGAAGCGGATCCGCACCGGCGTCTCCTCGACCTCGCCCGAGCTGACCTGGAACGGCACCACCGCCACCGGCGGCGCGGTCGGGGACGGGACCTACCAGGTGACGGCCTGTTACAAGGATCAAGGCCGGCCGCTCGCGCCGCGCGGTGTCGTGCGGCCCGGCCTGGCTGAGGCGAGCGTGCGCCGGCCGCCGTGGCAAACCTCGGGCTGCGCGCCCGCGCACGTGGTCCGGGTCGAGCGGCTGGCGGCGTTCGTCGACTCGACCGGCAGCTTCCACGGCGGCGAGCAGGTGCCGCTCGTCGTCTCGGCCGACAGCGGGAACTACTCCGTCGGCCTCCAGCAGGATTGCGGCGGCTCGAGCAGGGTCACTCTGAGTTTCAGCGACACCGGCAAGGGCGGGTTGTCCGCCCCGTTGGGCGAGCCCGGGGGCCTGTACCACGCGATCGCGACCGATCCGGCGGGCGACACCTTCCAGGCGCCCGTCGTTCTCCGCTCGGGCTTCCCGCTCGACAAGCCGGAGCCGCACACGGCCCTCGTTGTCTGGCCGTACCTCACCTGGCGGGCCTACAGCGCCTACGACGCCGACCTGAACGGGATCCCGGACAGCTGGTACCAGTTCTGGCGCCAAAGGCGCGTCTCGCTGAAGGGCCCGCTCCTGCGCGACGGGGTCGAGGACGACCACAAGGCCGCGGTCGGGTTCTCGCGCTGGCTCTGCTCGCGGCACCAGCGCACCCAGCAGATCACCGACGTCGAGCTCGGCCGGCTACCGCTCTCGACGCTGCGCAAGTACCGGGCGATCGTCTTCCCCGGGCACACCGAGTACTACGAGCCGGCCACGTACGACCTGCTCAAGCGCTACCGCGACGGCGGGGGCAACCTCGTCTTCCTCCAGGCGAACCCGTTCTACCGCCAGGTACGTCTCGACCTGGGCTCGAACGCGATGGTGATGACCGACTACGACGCGCGCGAGGGCCGTTCGGACTTCGCCCTGACCGGCGTCGGCTACGACGGCTGCTGCTTCCCCAAGTCGCGCGCGCAGCCGTACATCGCCGCGAGCGGCCGTGACTACGACCGCGTGCGCTGGCTCTTCCGCGGCACCGGGATCGGCCCCGGCCAGCCGTTCGGCATCGCCAACTCCGAGAGCGACCGCGTCGATCCCGGTCTCAGCCCGCGTGACCACGTAATCGCGGGCCAGGCGATCATGCCCGGCAAGTTCGGCGTCATCCACGCGGCGCTGACCTGGACGCACGCCGGGCGCGGCCAGGTGCTTGCGACCGGCAACTACACCTTCCTCCGCATGGGCCGCGGGCTCACCTACAAGCTGCTCGACAACGTATGGGCAAAGCTCGTGGGTTAGCACTCACCGCCGTCGTGGCGCTCGCCGGGTGCGGCGGCTCGTCGGCGCCCAAGCCTCACACGTTGCGGCTCGCGCTCCCGCTGGTGCCGACCGTGCTCGACCCGGCGATGGCGAGCGACCTGCCGTCGCTGAACGTCTCGCACGAGCTCTTCGCCGGCCTGACGCGCTTCTCAGGAACCGGCGTCGAGCCTGACCTCGCCGAGTCCTGGGACGTCGGCCAGGGCGGGCTCGTCTGGACCTTTCACCTGCGCAAGGGGATTCGCTGGAGCGACGACACCCCGATCACGGCCGCCGACTTCAAGCGCTCGTGGCTACGCGCGCTGAGGCCGGGCACGAACGCCCCGTATGCGGGTCCCGAGCTCGGGATCGTCCGCGGGGCGCGCCACCTGCACGCGACCGGGAACGGCTCGATCGGCGTGCAGGTGCTCGACGACCGCAACCTGCGCGTCACGCTGCAGCACCCGGTGCCCTGGCTCGACGAGCTGGCCGCCTTCCCGGTCGCCGCGCCGGCGCCGCCGAGGCCGAACGTCTTCAGCGGGCCCTTCCGGGTCGCGTCTCGCGCCGGCGGCAAGCTGACGCTCGAGCGGAACTTCAACTACTGGAACGCGGACGCGGTCAAGCCCAGCCGGCTCGTCCTGAGCACGACCGCGAAGGGCGCCGACGCCGTTCTGCCACGGCAGCTCGCCGGGCCGGGCCTGCCGTGGATCGACACCGCCGGCCGCCCGCCGGCGAATGCCGATCAGCTGGCGCTGCTGGCGACGGGCCAGCTCTGGTTCGACACGCGCAGGCCGCCGCTGAACGACCTCGGCACACGTCAGTACGTCGCCTTCGTGATCACGCATGTGAACCTCGGCACCGACCCGGTCTCGTTCGTGCCGCCGGCGATGCCGGGGGCGAGCATCGTCAACTCCCATGCGCGGGTCAACGCGCAGAGCAATCCACGAACGGTGCGCCTGAGCGTCGCCTGGGCGCAGCAAGACGCCGGCGCCTCCAGGCTCGCGGCCGTCCTGGGCCGCCGGTCCGACGTGCTGCGCAAGTTCGGGCTGACGCTCAGCTTCCAGCCGGTGGCCGGAGTGGCCGAGCTCGAAGCTCAGGACGCGGATCTGACCCTGCTCGGCTGGAGCTCGAAGGTCTTCGACCCCTACAACCAGCTGGACCAGTTCACCTGTGGGAGTGCCTTCAACGTCGCCCGCTGGTGCGACCGCTCCTACGACACCCTGATGCGGCAGGCCGTGCGCACGCTCGACGACAACGCTCGCTGGCAGATCGAGCGCAGGCTGGTGGAGAAGCTGCACGACGGCGTGCCCGCGATCCCGGTCTACTTCGGCGACGACAGCTTCTCGCTGGCGCCCGGCGTGCAAGGCTTCTCGTGGTCGCCGATCGGCCTCTACGAGCTGATGGGAATGACGCGCTCGTAGATCTCGAGCACCCGCCGCGCCACGGCGGTGTGCGCGTGAACGTGCTCGACATACTCGCGGCTGCGTTGCCCGAGCGCGGGTAGCCCGGCGCGCGTCTCGACGAGGGCTGCCAGCACGTCCTCGAGGCTCGATTCGTCGGCCCGCACGAGCGGCAGCTCGAGCCCGAACGCCTCCTCGGTCTCGGCGGCGGCCTGCTCGTCGAGGTGGACGACGACCGGCTTGGCGAGCGCCATCGACTCGATCGCGAACATCCCGTACCAGCCGATCCGCAGCTGGTCGACCACCACGTCGGCGGCCGCGTAGCGCAGACGCGCTTCCGCGTTCGGGACGCCCTCGATCAGGTCGAGCTCGACCGGCGCGCCTTTGGCCTGTAACGAATCGACCGCCGCCAGCACGGCCTCGGTGCCCTTGACCGCCCGCTTGCTCGGCGCGTGCGCGATCCGCAGCGTCTCACCAGGCTCGGTCGGGGACGGCTCCCAGTCGTCGAGCACGAGCGCCGGCGGGACGACGTCGTACTCGGGCCAGGGGCCGCGTGGGGCCAGGCGGCGGGTCAGGTAGCTGCCGACGATCACGGCGCCCGCGTCGTGCAGGTACGAGACCTCGGCGGCGCTGCGGCCGCGCAGGTCGGAGCCCCACGACTGGAAGACGATGCCCTTCCCGCGCGACTTGAGGAGCGGCAGCGTCAGGCGCCGCGGCGCGAGCGTCAGGCCCGCGTGGAAGTGGAAGAGGTCGAAGTTCCGCACCGCCCAGCCAAGCGCGCGCAGCTGCTTGGGCAGGTTGAACGGGACCGAGCTCAGCTTGCTCGTGTCGCGGAGCTCGAGGTTGACGTCGTAGCCGCGCTCGAAGGGCCGCTCGTTGAAGACCAGCAGCGTGCTCTCGACGCCGATCGCCTGCAGCCCGGCCGAGATCGCGCCCGGGCCGCCGGCGACGTTGATCGGCGAATGGAGGACTCTCAAGCGAC
>DATIOF010000139.1:0-2248 GCA_035473395.1 Gaiellaceae bacterium | reverse complement strand
TTCACGCCGATGCTCTCGGCCAGCTCGATCTCCCAGGGCGACTTTCTGCGCCTGCTCTCGTACAGCGTGCTGCTCGTGGGCGTCTGGCGCGCGATCCGCCATGCCGAGTTCGGCCGCGCGGTGGCGGAGGAGCGGACACGCGTCGCGCGCGAGATCCACGACGGCCTGGCCCAGTACCTGTTCGCGGTCTCGACGCACGCGAGCATGCTCGAGAACGGCGCCGACCCGAAGCAGACGCTCGCCCAGTTGAAGGAGGCGGCCGCGGCGGCGCAGCAGGAAGCCCGGTTCGCCGTGCTCGCCCTCTCCTCGGCGGGCGGCTCGGCCCCGTTCGACTCGGCCCTTCGTCGCTATGTCGACTTCCTGACCGCCGACGGACAGCTCGAGGTCGACCTCGACATCGAGGACGGCGTCCGTCTCGCGCCCGACGAGCAGATCGAGGTCTTCCGCATCGTCCAGGAGGGGCTCGCCAACGCCCGGAAGCACGCCGGAGCGCGACACGCGGACGTCCGGATCGAGGAACGCGCCGGCGAGCGCTTCGTAACGGTCGTGGACGACGGCTCGGGCTTCGACGAGCAGGAGATCGCGGCCGGACAGGGCCTGAAGAACATGCGCGCCCGGGCCGCCTCGATCGGCGGCGGCTTCCGCCTGAGCTCGGCTCCGGGGCGCGGAACCGCCCTGGAAGTCGTGCTGCGCGCCTAGTTTATGCGTTAAGTCGCGTGCAAATACGACTCGTAAAGCCGAGTTGTAAAGATACGTCGAGGAGCGCGACAGTTTTGCGCGACCCGGGTACTCCACTGATCATGCTCCTACTCGGAGTCGTGGCGGCGGCTCTCGCGTTGTCCGGGCCGCCTACAGGAACCACCGCAGCGAGCGCGGGCGCGCTCGCCCCGCGCAGCACCTGCAGAGGTCAGTCCGCGCTGACGGCACCCGCTGCGGTGCAGGTCGCGGCGATGCGCTGCCTGATCAACTGGGCGCGTCGGCACGGCGGCCAGACGGCGCTCCGCCGGAGCCCGGAGCTCGACCATTCCGCCCGTCTCCGTGGGGCCGAAATCCGCCGTTGCCAGGACTTTTCGCACACTCCGTGCGGCCAGGCGTTCGTCGTCGTCTTCCAGCTAGTCGGGTACCCGCTCGCATCGGTGGGCGAGAACCTCGCCTGGGGCCAGGGTCGCCTCGGCACGGCGCGCTCGGCGATGGCGAGCTGGCTGGCCTCGCCCGAGCACCGGCAGAACCTGTTCGGGGCGAGCTGGCGTGACCTGGGTCTCGCGCGCGTGCGCGCGAAGAGCCTCTTCGGCCGCTCGAACGTGACCGTCTGGGTCGCCCAGTTCGGACAGCGGCTCGGCGTCGCGCCGTCCCCGTAACCGACAGTACGCTCTTGACGAACCGGCCGGATCCGAGGAAGATCACGGCGACGGAACCGGGGCGAGCGGCTTCTCCGTCTCGGGGAACTTAACGGGAGAGAGGGGAATTCAACGTGTCGAAATCGACGCGGCTCCGGCGCCGCCGGAGCTCCTTCGTGCTCGCGACGTTGGTGTTGGTCGGGCTACTGAGTTTCGTCGCCATTGGCGTCGCCTCGGGAGCCGGGACCAATCTGACGGTCGCGCAGCAGCCGACCCAGACTACGACCTATGCCGCCGCGAAGCATGCGAGCGGGATCGCGAAGACCGATCCCTCGCTGCTCGGGCTGCATGGCTCGAAGCTGGTGCCGGTGATGATCAAGTACGCCTTCACGCCGACCGCGTCGTACGTCGGCGGGGTCAAGGGCCTGAAGGCCACCAGCCCGCGGGCGACCCACAAGTCGTTCGCCAAGAACGCCCGGGCGGTCAACCGCTACCAGCGCTGGGCCAAGGCCAGGGTCAAGGGCATCAACCGATCGATCAAGCGCACCGTGCCCGGAGCGAAGCTCGGCACGGCGTTCACGATCGCCTACGGCGGCATCGCCGCTCGCGTGCCCGCGAGCAAGATCGGCAAGCTGCTCGCAATCCCTGGTGTCGTGGCGGTGCAGAAGGACACGCTCAACCAGCCGCTGGACGACAACACCAGCTTCCTGGGCGCCACCAACGTGTGGCCCACCCTGGGTGGCCAGGACAATGCAGGCTCGAACGTCGTCGTCGGCGTGATCGACACCGGCGTCTGGCCGGAGAGCCCGTACTTCGTGGCTCGCCCGGGCGAGCCGGCACCGGCCCACCCGCTGTCGTTCTACCACTGCGACTTCGGCGACGGCACGGACACGGCGCACCTCGGGCCGACG
>DATIOF010000138.1:0-5075 GCA_035473395.1 Gaiellaceae bacterium | reverse complement strand
CGAGAGCATCGTCACCGCGCTGATGGGTGCCGCGCTCGGGCTGGTCGTCGGGATCTTCCTCGCGGCACTCGTCACGCACGCGCTCTCGAGCTCCGGAATCGTCTTTGCGGTGCCATGGATCGAGCTCGTCTACTTCGTGCTGGCGGCGATCTTGGTCGGCGTTCTCGCGGCCGTGATCCCGGCCCGGCGGGCGGCTCGCCTGAACGTTCTCCAGGCACTCCAGTACGAATAGGGCGCCGCTTGCGGTGCCGTCCGGGGGCGAACATAGGCTCAGGCCGTGCGCCGGCTGCGACCGCTCAGCGAGGAGGAGTGCTACCTCCGCTGTTACGGGGTGGACGAGACGACGGTGCGGGTCGTGCGCCTCGAGCTCGAGCGGTCGGCTCCACGTTTCCGGGTGACCGGTGAAGAGCTGCGGCGGCTGTTCGAGATCCGGCTCGACGCCCGCGAGGCGGAGCTGGCGGCGTGAGGACGTGCGCCCGCTGGAGCCCGAAGCGCCGGGTGATCGGCCTACGCCGCGCGCCGCGGCCTTCGGCGCATGAGCGGCCCTGTTCGCCGCGCCGGCGCTCCGGCACCCGCTGCCGCTAGCGCTGTCCCCGACGTCCTCGGGCCCGGCCTCCGCGTCGTCTTCTGCGGGATCAACCCGGGCTTCGTCTCGGACGCTGCCGGAGCCCACTTCGCGAATCCCCGCAACGACTTCTGGCGGCTGCTGCACGCAGCCGGGTTCACGTCACGCCTGTACGAGCCGTCCGAGCAGTTCGAGCTGCTGCGCGAGGGCATCGGCCTGACGAACGCCGCGCCGCGGACGACACGAGGCTCCGGCGACCTCCGGCGCAGCGACTTCGCGGGAGCCGCCGAGCGGCTGGAGCAGCTTGCGGTCGACCTGCGGCCCGATTGGATCGCGTTCGTCGGCAAGGAGGCGTATCGCGGCGCGTTCAACGAGCGTCCAGAGCTCGGCCCGCAGGAGCGGAGGCTCGGCGAGACCCGGCTCTTCGTGCTCCCGTCCACCTCACCGGCGAACGCTGCCGTGCCGTGGGACGAGCGCCTGCGGTGGTTCCGCAAGCTGCGGGCGCGTGTGAAAGAACCGCGCCGAAAGACGCGCAAGCCCTAGCGCGCCGGCGGCCGGACCGGCAGGCTGACCGCGAGGGAGGTGGGAGGGCAACCCCACCCAACTGCAGGGTGGGGGCTGTGCCCGGGCGAGCGGCCGGGCACCGGGGCGGTACTACCCGCGCCAGCGGTTGGTGATCGGCGTTCGGCGGTCGCGGCCGAACGCCTTCGGTGTCAGCCGGACGCCGGGCGGGGCCTGGCGGCGCTTGTACTCGGCTCGGTCGATCAGCGCCAGCGCCTGCTCGACCACGTCGGGGTCGAAGCCGTCCTGTGAGAGCTCCTCGCGGGAGCGGTCCTGCTCGACGTACGCCTCGAGCACGCGGTCGAGCGCCGCGTAGGGCGGCAGCGAGTCCTCGTCCAGCTGGTCGTCGCGCAGCTCGGCGCTCGGCGCGCGCTCGATGATGCTCGCCGGGATCAGCTGCTTCCCGGCGCGATCGTTCAGGTGCCGCGCGAGCCGGAAGACGTCGGTCTTGAAAACGTCCTTCAGCAGCGCGAAGCCGCCGGCCATGTCGCCGTAGAGGGTCGCGTAGCCGACCGAGAGCTCGGACTTGTTCCCCGTTGCGACCACCAGCCAGCCGAACTTGTTCGAGAGCGCCATCAGCAGGACGCCGCGAATCCGCGCCTGCAAGTTCTCCTCGGTGAGGTCCGAGTTTTGGCCGGCGAAGCTCTCGGCCAGGATCGTGTCGAAGTCGTCGGCGGCCGCGTTGATCGGCAGCTCCCGGAAGTCGGTGCCGAGGCTCTCGGCCAGCCGCCCCGCGTCGGCGCGCGTCGCCTCGGACGAGTAACGCGACGGCATCGAGACGCAGTGCACGTGCTCCGCGCCGAGCGCCTCGACCGCCAGCGCGGCCGTCAGCGCGGAGTCGATTCCGCCCGAGACGCCGACAACCACCTCGCTGAACCCGTTCTTGCCTACGTAGTCGTGCAGGCCGAGCTCGAGCGCGAGACGCATCTGCTCGAGCTCGTCGAGCCGCTCGGCGAGGAAGGGCCCGATCCGGTCACGGTGTGTGCGGCAGTCGCCGAGCGGCACGACGGGCACGTCCGGCACCGTGCCGCGCTCGCGGGCCAGCGCCCTCCGCCGGACGTCGCGCAGCCGGCGGCCGACCGCGTCTGCGGGATCGATGTCGACGACCAGCAGCGCCTCTTCGAACCCGGGTGCCCGGGCCAGCACGTGGCCTTCCTCGTCGAGGACGAGCGAGTGGCCGTCGAAGATCAGCTCGTCCTGTCCGCCGACCGCGTTGCAGAACGCGACGAAGCAGGCGTTGTCGCGTGCGCGTGTGGCGAACATCTCCTCCCGCTCGCGGTCGCGGAGGACGTGAAACGGCGAGGCGGAGATGTTGGTCAGCAGCTGCGCGCCGGCGAGAGCGAGCTCGGTCGCAGGCGGTCCCGGCTGCCACATGTCCTCGCAGATGGTCGGCCCGATAAGCGTGCCGCCGAGTTCCAGCAACACGCAGTCGCGCGCGGGCGCGAAGTAGCGGTCCTCGTCGAAGACGCCGTAGTTCGGGAGGAAGCGCTTGCGGTAGACGGCCTTCACCTCGCCCTCGGCGCAGACGGCGCATGCGTTGTAGAGGTCGCGGTCGAAGTGGGGGAAGCCGACGAGCGCGACGAGGTCGCGCGTCTGCCGCGCGATCTCCTGGAGCGACTCCTCGGCCGCCCGGATGAAGCCCGGCCGGAGCAGCAGGTCCTCGGGTGGATAGGAGGTAACCGCGAGCTCGGGCAGCAGGACGAGGTCGGCCTCTGCGCCGCGAGCCTCCGCGATCGCCTGGAGGATGCGCTCGCGGTTGCCGTCGAGGTCCCCGACGGTGGTGTTGATCTGCGCGAGCGCGAGTCGCATAGGTTTTAGACTACCAGTCGAAAACCTGGTTAGCGGCGGAGCCGGATGGCGTTGAGGTCGTACTCACGGATCTCGTCTGCGCGCCGGATCAGGTCCTCGATGTCGTCGTGCTCGGCGTGGATGTAGCGCCCGGCGAGCGCGTCGGCCCGGCCCGAGGCGAGCACCCGCACGAGCTGCGGCGCGAGCTCCGGCGGCGTCCACGGCGCGTCGTCGGGGAAGCTTCCGCCCGTCATCTCCGTCTTCACCAGGCCGGGGCTAATGACGAAGACCGGGATACGGCCTGCGAGCTCGTTGGCCAGCGTCTCTCCGTAGCGGCAGACCGCCGCCTTGCTCGCCGGGTACGGAGTGCTGCTCGCGCCGGGAAGGTAGGCCGCGCCGCTGCCGGTGATCACGATGCGGCCCACGCCGCGCGCGAGCATGTCCGGGATCAGAGCGCTGCAGCAGAGATGGACGCCGAGCATGTTCACCTCCAGAACCTGCCACCACTCGTCGGGATCGACCTCCCAGGTCGACCCGCCCGGGCCGCCGATGCCGGCGTTGGCGACGAGCAGGTCGATCGGGCCGAGCTCGCTCTCGGCCTGGATGGACATCGCGTCCACGGATGCGCGGTCGCTCACGTCGACCTCGAGCGGCACTCCTCCGATCTCGCGGGCTACGTGCTGGACCTGCGCGCGCGTGCGCGCCGCGACGGCGACGTGCGCGCCCGCATCGGCCAGCTCGCGGGCGATTCCGGCGCCGATTCCGCGCCCGCCGCCGGTGACGAGGGCGACCTGTCCGTCGAGGCGGTCAGCTGGCTGCGACATGCTCGATCTCCTCCAGTGTCTCGGGGTTCTCCAGGGACGAAAGGTCGCCGGGATCCGTTCCGAGCGCCTTCGCGCGGACCGCGCGCCTGACGATCTTCGCGCTCCGCGTCTTCGGCAGCGCCGAGACGAAGAGCACGCGCTCGGGTGCGAACGCCTTGCCGAGCGACCCGGCCGCGAGGCCGCGCAGCTCGGCGGCGAGCTCGTCGCTCGGCTCGACACCGGGAACGAGCGCGCAGAAGACCCACGCCACCTCGCCTTTCACCTCGTGCGGCACGCCGACGGCGGCGGCCTCGGCCACCGACGGATGGGCGACCACGGCCGACTCCAGCTCGGCGGGCCCGATCCGCTTGCCCGCGATGTTGAGCGTGTCGTCGGAGCGGCCGTGCAGGAACCAGTAGCCGTCCTCGTCGACCGAGGCCCAGTCCCCGTGCGTCCAGACGCCCAGAAACCGGCGCCAGTAGGTCTCGAGGTAGCGCTCGTCGTCGCCCCAGATCCCACGGGTCATGCCCGGCCACGCGCGCGTACAGACGAGTTCGCCGACCTCGCCGCGCAGGGGCGTGCCCTCGGGCGAGTAGACGTCCATCGCCTGTCCGAGCGCCGGGAAGCCGAGCGAGACGGGCTTCGTCGGCTCGGTCAGCGAGACGGAGAGGAAGCAGGCGCCGACCTCGGTGCCGCCCGAGATGTTGACGATCGGGATCCGGCCGCCGCCCGCGACGTGCTCGTTGAGCCAGTCGTACGGCCCCGCGTTCCACGGCTCGCCGGTCGTCGTGATCGCGCGCAGCGACGACAGGTCCTGCCGGGGGACCCCTTTTGGGATCAAGGCCCGGATCAGCGTGGGCGAGACGCCCAGCATCGTCACCTGCTCGTCCTCGATCAGCTGCCAGAGGCGGTCGTCGGGGCGGTCGGGCGCGCCTTCCATGTAGATCACGGCCGCGCCGACGGCGCCGGCGCCGACCACCGTCCACGGCCCCATGATCCAGCCCATGTCCGTCGAGAAGAGGACACGGTCGCCGGCGCGGATGTCGGTCTGGTAGGCCGCCTCGCGGGCGATCGAGAGCAGGAAGCCGCCGTGCACGTGCAGCGCACCCTTCGGTCTGCCGGTCGTCCCGGAGGTGTAGGCGAGCAGGTACGGGTGCTCCGCCTCGACCTCGAGCGGCGCCAGCTCGCCGGGCCCGAGCTCGACGTCCCAGCTTCGATCGTCCCGGGACCACTCGACGACGTGCTCGACGGTCGGGGACTCGCGGAGCGCCTCCTCGATCGTCTCCCGCATCGGCACCCGGGTGCCGCGGCGCAGCGAGTAGTCGGCGGTGATGACGGCTTTCGCGCCCGAGTCCTGC
>DATIOF010000137.1:0-2725 GCA_035473395.1 Gaiellaceae bacterium | reverse complement strand
CGCCGCTCGGAGTGGCCGACGATCGCGCCGGTCACGCCGAGCTCGAGCAGCATCGGCGCCGACACCTCTCCCGTGAAGGCGCCGTCGTCGGCCCAGTGCACGTTCTGGGCGAAGATCGTGTGGCTGCTCTCCACCGCCGCCGACAGCGAGACGAACGGCGGGCAGAGGACGGCTTCGACGCCCGCGGGCGGCTCGAAGGCCTGGCAGAAGGCGCGCGTCTCCGCCGGCCCCTTGAACATCTTCCAGTTGCCGGCGATCAGTTTCATGCGCTCGGGATCACCGCCACGCCGGGAAGCTCCTTGCCCTCGAGCAGCTCGAGCGCCGCGCCGCCGCCCGTAGAAGCCCAGGAGACGCGGTCGAGCAGGCCGAGCTCGTTCAGCGCGCGGATCGAGTCGGCGCCGCCGACGACCGAGAAGGCCTCCGCCCCGGCGACCGCCTCGGCGACCGCCTTCGTGCCCTCAGCAAAGGCCGGCCACTCGAAGACGCCCATCGGCCCGTTCCAGAAGATCGTCTTCGCCGGCGCGATCGCCGCCGCGAAGCGCTCGCGCGTCTCGGGGCCGACGTCGAGCCCGAGCCAACCGTCGGGCAGCGCGTCGTAGGGGACGACCTTCGTCTCGGCGTCCTCGGCGAACTCGGAGGCGGCGACCACGTCGACCGGCAGCTCGACCTCGAAGCCGAGCGCCGAGCCCTCGCGCAGCTCCTCGGCCATCTTGCCGCCGACCAGCACCGTGTCGGCCTTGCCGCCCAGGTTGCGCAGGACGCCGAGCTTGTCGTCGACCTTGGCGCCCCCGGAGACAAGCACGAACGGCCGCTCGACCTCGCCGAGCAGCTTTCCGAGCTCGGCCAGCTCACGCTCCAACAGCAAGCCCGCGTAGGCCGGCAGCAGCTCCGCAACCCCAACGGTGGAGGCGTGCGCTCGGTGCACGGAGCCGAAGGCGTCCTCGACGAAGAGCTCGTAGTCGTCGGCCAGCTTGTGCGCGAACTCCGGGTCGTTGTTCGTCTCGCCGGGGTCGAAGCGCGTGTTCTCGAGCACGTCGATCCGCTCGTCGGGCAGCAGCTCGCGCAGCCGCCTGGCGACCGGGGTCATCGAGAACGCGGGGTCGAACCCCTTCGGCCGGCCGAGGTGGGAGCAGACGGCGACCTCCTTCGCCTCGTTGGCGAGCAGGTAGTCGAGCGTCGCCAGCGAGGCGCGGATGCGCGTGTCGTCGGCGACGCGACCATCCTCGAGCGGCACGTTCAGGTCGCTGCGCACGAGCACGCGCTTGCCGGCGACCAAGGCCTGGAGCACGGATCGGGGCTTACGCACTCACGGCTGCCGGAAGCGTCGCGCCGACCTTCGCCACCAGGTCGACGAGCCGGCACGAGTAGCCCCACTCATTGTCGTACCAGCCGAAGACCTTGACCAGCGTCCCGTTCACCATCGTCAGGTCGCTGTCGAAGATCGACGAGTACGACGAGTGCTGGATATCGGTCGAGACGATCGGCTCGTCGGTGTACTGCAGGATCCCCTCGAACCCGCCGCTGTCGGCCTTCGAGCGAAAGAGCTCGTTCACCTCGTCCTTGCTCGTCTCGCGGCTGACGCGCACGACCAGGTCCACGATCGAACCGGTCGGCACTGGCGCCCGCATCGACATGCCGTCGACCTTGCCCAGCAGGTCGGGCAGCACCAGCCCGATCGCCTTAGCGGCGCCGGTCGAGGTCGGGATCAGGTTGATCGCAGCCGCCCGCGAGCGGCGCAGGTCCTCGTGCGGCAGGTCGAGGAGCCGCTGGTCGTTCGTGTACGCGTGGATCGTGGTCATGAAGCCCTGCTCGATCGTGTACTCGTCGTGCAGCACCTTCGCTAGCGGCGCGACGCAGTTGGTCGTGCAGGAGGCGTTCGAGATCACGTCGTGCGCCTCGGGGTCGTAGTCGCCCTCGTTGACGCCGAGCACGATCGTCACGTCCGGGCCCTTGGCGGGCGCGGAGATGATCACCTTCCTGGCGCCGCCGTCGAGATGCTTGGCGGCCCCGTCGCGATCGGTGAAGAATCCGGTCGACTCGAGCACGACGTCGACGCCGAGATCGCCCCAGGGCAGGCTGCCCGGGTCGCGCTCGGTCAGGAGCTGAAGCTCCCGCGACCCGACGGTGATCTTGCCGTCGCCGGCGGCAACGTCCTCGTCGAGCGTGCCGAGCACGGAGTCGTGCTTGAGCAGGTAAGCCATCGTCTCGGCATCGCCGAGATCGTTCGCCGCGACGACCTCGAAGTCACCGCCGCGCTGCAGGTGCGCCCTGAAGAAGTTGCGCCCGATCCGCCCGAAGCCGTTGATCCCAACCCGAATCGCCACCGATGCCTCCCCGTCGAATTCCGCGTCGAGTCTATCGCTCGACCCGCATACGTTTTCTGACTTGTAACGCGCGTAGTCGTGACCGGCCCTCTGCGTAATACTCTTGACCGGCGGGTTCGCGCTCGTCCGGCGATGGATTCAGACCCCGTCCGTCGCCAAGGTCCGGAGCGCGACAATGCGGAGGGGGAGGTCGTCCTCGGAGCTTCCCCTCCGGCCCGCCCTTGCCGGAACGGCAAGGGCGGGCCGGGCGGGCTACTGCTTAGCGAGCTTGATCAAGGTGTTCAGCCTGCGCTGCGCGGACGACTTGCTGATGCTTGGCCGGGACTTCGCTCCCAGCTCTCGGAGCGAGAGCGACGGGTACTTCAGGCGCAGCCGCGCGATCTCTTTCAGCGGCGGCGACA
>DATIOF010000136.1:0-8984 GCA_035473395.1 Gaiellaceae bacterium | reverse complement strand
ATGGAGAAGCTTGGCTGGCGCGCCTCGGACACGCGCGAGCTGTCGTTCCGCGACTGCGCCGTCCCCGAGGGCAACCTGCTCGGCGAGCGCGGCAAGGGCTTCATGCAGTTCCTGGAGATCCTCGACGGCGGCCGGATCTCGGTGGCCGCGATGGGCGTCGGGCTGGCGCAGGGCGCCTACGACCTCGCCTACGCCTACGCCAAGGAGCGGCAGCAGTTTGGCAAGCCGATCGCGAAGTTCCAGGCGATTCAGTTCCAGCTCGCCGACATGGCGGTCGAGATCGAGGCCGGCCGCGCGCTCACGTACAAGGCCGCCTGGCTGAAGGATCAAGGCCGTCCCTTCGCCAAGGAAGCGGCGATGGCGAAGCTCTACACGGGCGAGCTCTCACACCGCGCGGCGAACGCAGCCCTGCAGATCCACGGCGGCTACGGGTTCATGGAGGAATCGCCGATCGCGCGGCTCTACCGCGACCAGAAGATCCTCGAGATCGGCGAGGGCACGAACGAAGTCCAGCGCATGGTCATCGCGCGGCACCTCGGGCTCTAGCGCCAACCCCGGTGACAGTCACTGTGACTGTCACTGTTCGGGCTGCGTGCGCTCGGCTCGGCCGCGTCTGAGGCGGTTGCCGGCGAGCACGATCAGGGCGATCGTCAGCAGTCCGGCGACGGCGATGATCACGCGGTCGCGCCAGTCGTGGCCGCCGCTCGAGACCGCCGGCAGCGCGATGCCCTCCGAGGCCGCGAGCGCCCGCACCGCCGCCGTCGCCGACTGCGTCATCGCGGCAGGTGTCTTACCGACCGGCACTCGTGCGAGCACCCGCTGCTCCTTCGCGACCGGCTTGTTGTGGTTGTAGACACCGAAGCCGGAGGGTTGGACGACGAGCAGCCGCTTGGCGTAGACGAACGCGAGCTCGCTGCCGAGAAACTTCGAGTAGTCCTGCGGGTGGCGCCAGAGGCTGACCGCAGACCCCAGGTCGCTCGTGAACGGGATCAGCGCAACGCGGATCGGGTAGCCGCGGGCGTTCGCCTCTTCGACGGTCTTCTGCAGCGCGGCGCGGTCGGAGTCCGGGAGCGGCGCGTCGAGCGGGAAGAACACCTTCTGCGTGAGCAGCACGTCGCTGGCCGGATCGCCGTTCGCGCGCGCGGCAGGCACCGCCAGCAGCGCGGCAGCTGCCGCCAGGACGAGGGCGCGCCGCATCAGCTTTCGAGCGCCCTCTGCGCCTCCTCTTCCTCGGACAGCAGCCGCAAGAGGAAGTACGACAGCGCCGCGAAGAAGACGATCATCTGCTCGCCGTTCATCAGGATCCCGCCGAGGTTCTGGTCCTTCTCCGGCGAGAGCCCCCACAGGCGAGGGGCCGCCTCGTAGAAGCCGTAGAACGCGCTCGAGGAGAAGATCAGCGCGAGCGAGAGGAAGGCCGAGCCGACGTAGGCCGCGCCGAGATAAACGAGGCGCACGGCACTCGAGAGGTGCTGCGGCAGCTCGGAGAACACCGGCCACCAGAACAGCAGCCCGGCCCCCAACAGGAGCGCGTGCTCGACGTTCAGCAGCCACGGGTGCCGGAGCGCGTAGTCGTAGAAGGCCGGCAGGTGGACGCCGTACCAGACCACCAGCCAGCTGGGCAGGATGACGCGCGGCCGGGTCAGCGTGGCGAGCGTGCGGCCCCCGCGCCGGGCGACCTCGGCGCGCATCGCCGGCGTCAGGCCGAGCACGAGCAGCGGCGGGGCCCAGTCGGCGATCATCACGTTCTGCAGCAGGTGCACGACGAGCAGGTAGTGGACCGCGATCGTCTCGAGCGGTGAGTTGAGCGAGACGGCGACGAGCGCGACTCCGAGGCCGAAGAGCGTCGCGCGCCAGCGCGACGGCCGTTCGACCGTCCGCGCCAGCCGCACGTACCCGTAGACCGCGCCGGCGGCGAGCACGAGGAACAGCGGCTCGAAGCTGAACGACGTCGAGGCGGGCGGGCTCACGTGAAGACGGGGTTCCGCTGCCGCTGGCGGAGGTACGGCCGCAGCAGCAGCGCGACGCAGACGCCGAGCGTGAGCAGCTGCTCGGTCATCATCACGACGCCCGCGAGGCGCTGGTCGGTCAGCGCCGAGATCCCGTGAGCGCCGACGTAGCGGGGATACGCGGGCCCCGTCGAGAAGAGCAGCACGTCGACGAGCGGCTGCGAGAGCGCCAGCATCCCGAGCGCGAAGAAGACCCGCTGGGGCCGGCGCAGGCGCTCGTGGCGCGCCGGGTCGACGAGCTGCGTCCACGCCAGCAGCCCGGCGACGAAAAAGCTCAGGTGCTCGAGGTCGTGCACCGTCTGATGCGCTGCGGCGTAGTCGTAGACGGCGGGGATGTGCCAGGCGTAGATCGTCAGCGCCCAGAGCCCGAGGCTGACCAGCGGGATCAACAGTACCGCCAGCAACGCGCGCAGCGGCCGGAACGACGCGAGCGGCCTGAGCAAGGACGGCGGCAGCAGAAAGAACACCAGCGGGCCGCGGACCGCAACGAGCAGTAGCGCGGGAGCCGCATCGCCGATCAGCACGTGCTGCAGCATGTGCGCCGAGAGCAGCTCGTCGTCACCGAGGTGATCGAGCGGCGAGACGAGCGGCAGGACGAGCACGGCGAGACCTCCTGCGAAGAGCGCGGCGCGGCTCCAGGGCGCGTGATCCGGCCGGCGGCGGCGGAGGCGGACGAAGGCCTGGATGAAGAGGACGAGCGCGAGCGCCGTGCCGATCAGGATCGCCGGCGGCATCTCCCAGGAGCTGGACGAATGGGCTAGCGGCACCGCGCGGTCAGGGTAACGGGTTTGACAGCCGCTCCTACACGTCGTGATCCTGCCTGCAGATGGGGCGCTTTCTCCTCGCGTGCAGTGCCGTCGTGCTTGTGGCCGGCTGCTCGTCCTCGTCGCGCCCCAGCGTGGGCCCGATCGGCCCGGCGCGGACATATGCGCTCTCCGGCTTTCACCCATTGCGGGTCCCCCACTCCGGCCCCGCGCGGCTGACGTTCACGATTCGCCAGCCTTCCGGCGCGGCGCTGACCGCCTATCGCCGCGGCGCCGGCCCGCACACGGGTGTGCACCTGATCGTCGTCCGCGACGACCTCGGCGTGATCATCCACCGCCACCCGCCGATCGCCGCGGACGGCAGGATCTCGGAGACGATCGACTTCCCGAGCCCCGGCCCGTACCGCGTGCTGGTGGACGCCTACCCCGGCGCGAAGGGAGCGCCGCGGAACTTCCAACTCCACCGCGACCTCCGGGTCGCCGGCAGCTACCGCCCGCAGCCGCTGCCGCCCTTCGCGGCCCGCCAGCGAGTCGGTGGCTACACGATCACGCTGCGGACGCCGAAGCAGCTCCACGCGATCCAGGCGGCGACCCTGAAGGCGACGGTGACCGACCCGAGCGGTAAGCCGGTCGTCTTCCACCCCTGGTTCGGCGCGCTCGCGCACGCGATCTTCTTCCGGCAGGGCTCGCTCGACTACTTCCACACGCACGTCTGCGGGCCCTCGACACCCGGCTGCACGAGCGTCTTCGGCGGCGCGAAGGTCGTCGGCCGCCCCGCCGGGCCGGGAAAGCTGAACGTCGGCGTGCTGCTCCCGGTCGCCGGAACCTGGCGCCTCTTTCTCCAGTTCCGAGACCGCGGCCGCATCGTCACCGCGCCCTTTACGCTGCGCGTGCGATGAGAACGCGCCTCCTGTTGTGGCCGGCCGTCGTGGCACTGCTCGTGCTGATCGCGCGCTGGCTTGTCTACGCGCTCTCGCCGAGCCCGCTCGCGCGCGTGCTCGAGCACTCGGCCGGCGGGCCATCGCTCGTCGTCGTGACGCTGGTCTCGGTCGGCGTCGCCGTGCTCGGCTCGGTGCTCGTCGTCTGGCTCGCCGCGCTCGGCGTGCGGGAGCGCGCGCGCCTGCGGCCCGAGCGCGTCGCGCCGAGCCTACGGCTGCGGCGGCTCGCCTTCCGTGCGTTCGCGCTCTACGTCGCCGGGTCGCTGGCCTTCGCCATGTTCGAGTCGTACCTGCACTGGCGAGCCGGGATCGGCTTCCACGGCCTCTCGTGCCTCGTCGGGCCGGTGCACCGCAACGCGATCCCCCTGCTGGCCGCGCTCGCGCTGGCGGCGGCCGCAGTCGCCGAGGCAGCGCAGCACCTGCTCTCCTGGATGCGGGCCGTCGTTCGCGAGCTTCGGCGTCGCCGGCTCGTCGCACAACCGTTCGTCTGCTTCGCAGCCATCGCCTCGCTCGCCCCGTCGCTCGTCACGGTGCAGCGCCGTTCGCGGGGACCGCCGCTCGCGGCCTGACCCCGACCTCGCGAACGAAAGGAGACCGATGAGATTCGCCCTGGCCGCCGCAGGCGCGGCCGTCCTCACGCTCGTGCTCGCGAGCGTCGCTTCCGCGCACGCGATCGTGAGCCCGCCCGTCGCCAAGTCGAAGGTGTTGCAGCAGTTCACGCTCTCGGTGCCGACCGAGGAAGCGGGCGCGACCACGATCGAGATCGAGCTGACCGTCCCGGCCGGCTTCTCGATCGACTCATTCGAGCCGTCACCGGGTTGGAAGCGCGCGGAGAGCGCGACGGGCTCGGGTGAGTCCCGCGTGATCCAGCAGATCACCTGGAGCGGAGGCAAGGTGCCGACCGGCGAGGACGCCGTCTTCCGCTTCAACGGCAGCATGAGCTCGAACAAGACCTACACGTTCACGGTGCGGCAGACGTACTCGAACGGCAAGGTCGTCGACTGGAGCGGCTCGGAGAGCTCGGACACGCCGGCGCCGACGATCGAGGCGGTCTCCGACCTCGGCGGCGGCTCCAGCGCGACGCTGACGATCGTCGCGCTGATCGTCGGCGGGATCGGCGTCGTGCTCGGGATCGTCGGGCTGGCGACGAGAGGCCGGCCCCTGACGTGAGGCGTACCGCGTTGCTCACGGCGGTCGCGGCGGCGGCGCTCGCGCTGCCCGCGGCCGCCTGGGCGCATGCGGCCCTGCTGCGCACCGTCCCGGAGGCGAGCCGGACGATCAACACGCCACCGCCCGAGGTGCGCCTCACCTACAGCGAGCCGATCGCGCCGCGCTTCGCGATCGTCTCGGTCACCGACGCGGCCGGGCAGCAGGTGACCAGCGGGCAGCCGACCGGCGCCCCCGGCTCGCCGCAGACGATCGTCACGCCGCTCAAGCGTGTGCCCGAGGGCTGGTACCTCGTCTTCTGGCGTGTGATCTCGGCCGACGGCCACCCGGTGCGCGGCGCGTTCATTTTCGCCGTCGGGCCGAACCCCGGGCCGCAGCCGCAGTTCCGGGTGCCCTCCCTGAGCGAGACCGCGACGACGACACGGCTGCTCGTCTCGCGCTGGCTCGTCTTCCTCTCGGTGCTCTCGGCGCTCGGCCTGTTCGTGCTGCGGGCGCTGATCGCGAGACCGGTGGTTCGGGCCGTGCGCGGCACCTCGCTGCGCCCGCTGAATGTGGCGCTCGCGGTCGCAGTCGCCGTGGCGCTCGTGGCGATCCCGGTCTACGTGCTACTCGCGACCGCCCAGTTCACGCTGCGATCGTTCTGGGACCTGGGCGCGATCGTCCCCGTGGCGCGCGACTCGAGCTTCGGGCGCGACTTCCTCGACCTCGAGCTGGTGGTCGCGCTGTTCGCGGTCGCCGCCGGCGCGGCGCTGTTCGTCGACCGTCCGGAGCGGGAGCACCGCTCCGTGGTCGAGCTGCTGGCGCTGCCGGCCGCGCTCGCGACCGGCGCGGCCGCGCTCCTCCTCCCCGCCCTTGCCGGCCATGCGGGCCAGAAGTCGCCGCGGGGCCTCTCGCTGCCGCTGGACGTCTTCCACCTCGGCGCGGTGGCGGTCTGGCTCGGCGGCCTGATCGGACTGCTCGTGCTCTGGCTCTCGGCCGGCCGTGCCCGCCGCTCGGCCGTGCTCGCCGACGTCGTGCCGCGCTTCTCGGCGGTCGCCTTCTGCTCCGTGCTGCTGCTGATCGGGACTGGCACCGGCCAGGCGCTGCTCGAGCTGCCGACGGTTGCGTCGCTCTGGCAGACCTCGTACGGCCAGGCGCTGCTCTGGAAGATCGGGCTGCTGGCGGGCGCGCTGGCGCTCGCGGGGGTCAACCTCGCCCGGACGAAGCCTCGACTCGAGGCCGGCGACGCCTCGGCGCCGCAGCTGCTGAGGCGTCTCGTGCAAGGCGAGATCGTGCTCGTCGTCGCCGCGCTCTTCGCCGCCGCCGTGCTTTCGAGCCTGGCGCCGCCCTCGAGCGCGCTCGCCAAGGTGCAGAACGTCGCCGCCCGCGTCGGCCCCGGACCGGTGGCGACGACGGTCTCGAAGTCGCCGTACAAGCTGCGCGTGCAGGTGACGCCGAACCGCGCGGCCGTGCCGAACGCCTTTTCGCTCACGCTGACACGCAACGGCAAGCCGGTTCCAGGCGCCGAGGTGATCACGAAGTTCGACATGCTCGACATGCAGATGGGCGAGCAGAGCTTCCGCTTGCGCGAGCAGCGGCCCGGCGTCTTCTCGAAGTCGGCGCCCGCGCTGGTGATGGTCGGGCACTGGGGCCTCCAGTTCGAGGTCACCCCGCCGGGTGGGAAGCCGTTCGTGGTCACGCTCCTCGACAAGGCGAGCGGATGAGCGCGCGGCTCGTGATCGCGCTCGTCGCCGTCGCCGCGGCCGCCGCGGCCTGGGTGATCGCGCTCGACGCTTTACGTCAGACGCTGTAGACGGACCGTCCAGGGGTCGATCGAGTCGACTACCAGGTGCGAGCCGCTCCATGGATCGCGTGCGAGCGTCTCTCGAACCGCATCCTCCGAGGCGGCCTCGACGGCATGGGCGGTTCGAAGCTCGTCGCCGAGCACGCCGCCGAGCACGATCACGCCGTCCTCGACGAGCCCGTCCATGAAGGCCGCGTGCTCGAGCCAGCCGGACTGCTCCTCGAGCGGCTTCGAGTGGTCGTACTCGGGGCCGGAGCGGCGGAGGATGACGAGGAACATCATCGTGGCGGTGCGATCGTAAGCGGTCGGTTGAACGCCAGGTAGCGGTGCGTCATGAAATGCGCAGCGGCCGTCATGCGCATCCGCAGCGGGCGATACGTGGCGCGGTCGATCCAGGCCGTGAACCAGGCCGGCGTGGTCGGGTTGGCGAACGAGACGACCCACACCGGCCGGCCGGCGACGCGCCCTTCGCGCAGGACGTAGGCGTTCGTCGCCGTCGAGCCCCACGCGGGCTGCGGCACGCGCAAGGCCGGTAGTTGCTGCGAGCGGCGCCAGCGCTTGCCGGCGCGGTCGCGGTCCCAGCGGCGCGTGCCGAGCACGATCGCGTCCGCCCCGCCGCGGATCCGGTACTCGACCTCGTTCGGCGCCTTCATGCTCCACGTCGTCAGCAGGCCGCCGGTCGGGCCGGAGCGCAGCGACTCCACGTAGACGAGGCTCTTCAGCGCGCGGGTCACGCGGCCGGCGCGCGCGACGATCGCCGCGGCCGGTCGGGGCCGGGCCGGAATGTCGAACGCGACCGGGCGGCTCCCGCTCAGGCGCAGCTCGACGTGCCGCGGGCGGGCAGCAGCGGCCGAGTAGCAGCCGAGGCCGCACGGCTTCGCGGGAATGAGGCGCGAACCGGTGCGAAACGAGACCTTCAGGCCGGAGAGCGGCCCGCCCGACGGTGAGAGCACGGTCGCAGTCAGCCGGCGCTTGCCGACGGCCAGTGCGACCGCGCGGCTGCCTGACTCCCCGCCGAGCACGAGCGCCCCGCGCGGCGGCGGCGGCGCGTTCTCGACCCCGACGTTGAGCGACCGCTGCGAGACCGGCGACCCGCTCGAGCACCCCGCGACAAGGAGCGCAAGCACGAGCGCGGGCAACATCCGGCTCTTCACTTCAAGAAAGCTAGCGGCGCACGTTGGTACGGTCAGTCACGACGTGCTCTTCCAGCAGCTTGTGGACGACGACCTCGGCTGCGCGTCCTACCTGATCGGCGACGAGACGGCCGGCGAGGCGGTAGTCGTCGACCCCGCCTACGCGATCGAGCCCTACCTCGCGGCGGCCGAGCAGGCAGGCGTGCAGATCGTCCGCGTCCTCGAGACGCACAACCACGCCGACCACGTCTCCGGACACGGGCGCTTCGCGCTCGAGCTCGGCGTGCCCGTCTCGATCCACCGGCTGGCGGAGGTCGAGTACAGCCACGAGCCGTTCGAGGACGGCGACGAGCTGGCGGCCGGCACGCTGCGGATCCAGGTGATGCACACGCCAGGCCACCGGCCCGAGCACTCGTGCTTTCTCGTCGAGGGTCACCTGCTGACGGGCGACTCGCTGCTGATCGGCGACGCGGCGCGGCCCGACCTCGCGGTCGATGCGGTCGAGGGCGCGGAGGCGCTGTACGCCTCGCTACGGCGGCTGGCCGACCTGCCGGACGATGTCGAGGTCGATCCGGGCCACACCGGCGGCTCGCTCTGCGGCGCGGGCCTGAGCGGCGACAAGGTCTCGACGATCGCCTCGGAGCGGCTGACGAACCACGCGCTCAGGATCGGCGACCTGGAGGAGTTCGTCGCGCACTCGGCCGCGATCTCGGCGCCGCGCCCGCCGACCGTCGAGCGCGTGGTCGCGCTCAACCGCGGGCCGTTCCTCGCGGCACAGCCGCCGCTCGAGCTGCTCGACGCGCCACGGGGCCAGCTGCTCGACGTGCGGCTGGCCGACGCGCACGCAGCGGGCCACGCGCCCGGGGCCGTGAACGTGCCGCTCGACGGCTCCTCGGTCGGGACGAAGGCAGGCTTCGTGCTCGACCACGACGAGCCGATCACGATCCACGCCTCCTCGGCGGACGAGGCGGCCGACGCCGCGCGCCGCCTGAACGCGGTCGGGTTGCTCGCCGTCGCAGGCTACGTGATCGAGCTCGCGACCCCCGAGCGGGTGGAGCCGGTCGCTATGGACGAGCTCGAGGCGCTCCTCGCGGACGACTCGGCCGAGGTGCTCGACGTGCGCGAGAAGGACGAGCGCGACGAGGGCTACATCCCCGGCAGCCGGCACATCCCCTACCGGCTCGTCCGCGCCT
>DATIOF010000135.1:0-20822 GCA_035473395.1 Gaiellaceae bacterium | reverse complement strand
CGGGTCGTAGCTTCCGTTTTCCCCAGGCTGTCCACATCACCCTGTTGAGGGATTTCCACAGGGGTGTGGAAACCGGCGTCGAAGGCGCCAGGTTCTTCTTTGTGCGTTGTAACGGCTAGGCGATCAGGCCGCGTCTGAAGCCGACGGCCACTGCGTGAGCCCGCGAGCGGGCCTGCAGCTTCGCCAGCAGGTGGCGCACATGCGATTTGACGGTCTCCTCCGAGAGGAAGAGGCGGACGCCGATCTCGCGGTTCACGAGGCCGTCGGAGATCAGCTGGAGCACCTCGATCTCACGCGCCGTCGGCTCCTGCTCGAGCTCCTGCAGCGGCCCGGCGAACGGGATGACCTCGCCGCCGGCCGAGTTGTTGCCGCGCCGTTTCGCAACCGCGTCGAAGCGACGGCTGTGGTCGACGTAGCGGGACAGGATCTCCTTGCGCTCAGCAGCGTCCACGGAGTGCCTATCGGCCTGGCCCACATCCCTCTTTAGCGCGACGCCTTACCCCTTTTCAGGGATGCGCCTGCGGCTGGGAGGGGCGGAAAGCTGTTTTTCCCGCCCCTCCCAGTGTTTCCGCTAGTTCGAAGGAGATGCGCTCGGGCAGGCGGAGGCGCCGGCCACCGCGGTCCCGTGCTCGATCTCGGTCGTTCCGGGCGCCTTGTTCTGCGCCAGGTCCTGGTACCCCGCCGCCGCGATCCACGCGGCCTGCGCCGCGAAGGTCGCATTGACGAAGTCGAAGCCCGCGAAGAGCCTCTGCGCCTTCGCGATGCCGTCGATCGCCTTCTGCCGCCGGCGCTGCGCGGCCGCCGACAGCTGGGCGGTCGTCGTCAGGCCCCGGGCGGCAAACGCGTCGCCGCCGGTCTTGAGGGCTTCGTTCGTCCACTTGAGGTAGTAGGCGAGATGCCCACGCGCGATCGTCTCCTGGTCGAGGATCGAGTACGAGAGCTGATCGAACGCGTACGTCGTCGGCGCCGCAGTGGAGTCGAACGTCCACGAGAAGCCGTCCCAGTACTCGGTCTGCTTGGTGCCGTCCGCGTTGGTGACGACCGACGCTCCGATCGTGTCGTGCGGATGGGCCAGGCCGAGGAAGTGGCTCAGCTCGTGGATCGACGTGTAGGTGAGCCCGCCTCCGAGGAGGTCGGGATGGATGAAGTGCAACGGGCCCTGCTGGTCCTCGTCCGCCTGGGCGGTCTTGAAGAGGTCGTTCACCGAGGCGAGGAAGCCCCAGGGCCTGCCCTCGTTGTTGGTAGCCACGCCGCCGACGATCAGCGGGAGGTCCCAGGCGTAGTGCTTCTCGACGACCGCCTCGAGGTCGGGAATCGTCGTGTAGCAGTTGCCCCCACGCTCGAACTGGTCCTTGTTGGCGTCGAGGTAGTCCATCGCGGTCTGCGTGTGCATCGCGGTGAACGGCACTCCGGCGACGTCGTCACCCTTCTGCTTGGCCTGCTGGAGCATCGCCTGGTTCGGGCCGAGCGCGTCCAGGTACTCGTACTTCGTGTCGCCAGTGAAGCTGAAGTACGGGACAAGCGTCCGCAGGCCGGACAGGACGAGATCCTGGTTGAAGAGCTTCGTCAGGTCGGTCGCCCACGGGGCGGTCGAGAACGAGTCGCGCCAGATGTTGCTCGACAGGTAGTACCGGCCCACGCTCGGGCGAGGCTCGTACAGGTACGAGTGCAGGAAGCGGTAGGACGCAGCGTCGTTGATGAACCGTCCGATGTCGTAGTTGAGCCAGTCGGTGTTCCAGGTCGGCGTCGGGTTCGGCGAATAGGGATCGTTGAAGTCGCCGGTCCCGGTGGTGCGCGGCGCGCCGTTCTCGTACTCCCAGAGCGGCGGGTCGAACGCGTCGGAGCCGAGCGGATCGCGCCTGCGGTTGCCCCAGGTCTGCGACTCGTACGGGTTGGGCGCGGCGCCCAGGTCGAGGAAGACCTCACGGTAGTTGCCGCCCCACACACGGCCCCAGTCGATCCCGGCGAACGTGTTCGTGTCCGGGTCGGTCCGGTTGATCAGCAACGTGTGGTACTCGTGCTGCGGCGCCAGGATCGCCTGGGCCTGCGGTGAGTCCCAGGTGTTCATGACGAAGATCGTGTAGCCGGGCTTCTTGCCGGGCCCGAGTGTCGGGCCGCCCTTCGGTCCGAGGTCGAAGCCGAGGTACTTCAGCGAGTTCTGCGCCAGCCAGGTCTCCATCTTCTCGGCGTCGAAGAAGCGAACCGAGTTGCCGGGCGCCACCTGGTTGCCCAGCCCGCGGTAGAGGCCCTTGCTCGCGTTGTAGGCCTCGAGGAACGGGCGATACGACGTGCCCTGAAAGTCGCCCGTCTTCGAGTTGGCCATCATCTGCTGGAAGAGCGCCGTCGTGAACGTGTCGGGCGCGTAGACGATCTGGGGCTTCCAGTGGTACTCGATCGGGACGAGGTACGGCTTGCCGCCGCTCTCGTAGTAGCAGCGGCCGTGGTTCAGCAACGTGTTCGCGCCGAAGAAGGCGCCGCACTGGTCCGGCGAGCCGCCTTGCTCCTCGGTGTACGGGATCAGCACGCCCGGCCGCTGAGCCTGCGGGATCATCGAGAGCAGCGTGCTCTCGTCCAACTGGCCCTTCTTGAAGCCGACGAGCACGACCCGCAGCGGGGGATCCGCCTCGGCCACCGGCGCCGAAGGGTCGAAGTTGTAGAGGACGCTCGTATCCGCGCGGGCAGGACGCGCCGCCGCGAACAAGACAGCAACCACGCCGAGCGCCAGGACGGCCGCAAAGCGGCCCAAGGCACCGAACTTCACGCTTTTCCTCCTTGACTGGGCATCTGCCTCAACCGCCGGCCCCCTGCCGGCGGCAATTTCAGGGCTTACCCCGTCAAGACCGAGTTGCAAACGCCCGGCTCAGCCGAGCGGGCGGGACTCCTCCTTACCCGGCTCCCGCGGAAGCGCGTTGACATCGGCGGCTGCCGGCGTGTGCGCCGGTGAGGCCTGCACGCGGGCGAGCGTCGCCTTGTCCACGTTGAGCGGATGGTGGCAAGCCGCGAGGTGGCCGTCGCCGTAGTCCACGAGCGGCGGCTCGACCTCGGAGCAGATCTCGGTCGCGTAGCGGCATCGCGGGTGGAAGCGGCAGCCGCTCGGCGGGTTGATCGGGCTCGGCACGTCGCCCTCGAGCACGATCCGCTCGCGCTTCTCGGCCAGGTCGGGGTCGGGCACGGGCACGGCCGAGAGCAGCGCCTCGGTGTAGGGCATGATCGGGCGCGAGTAGAGCTCCTCCGCCGGCGAGAGCTCGACCAGCTTGCCGAGGTACATGACCGCGATCCGGTCGGAGACGTGGCGCACGACGCCGAGGTCGTGCGCGATGAAGAGGTAGGTCAGGCGGAACTCGTCCTGCAGCTCCTCGAGCAGGTTCACCATCTGCGCCTGGATCGAGACGTCGAGGGCCGAGACGGGCTCGTCGGCGACGATCAGCTTCGGGCGCAGGGCGAGCGCGCGGGCGACGCCGATGCGCTGCCGCTGGCCGCCGGAGAACTCGTGCGGGAAGCGGTTGTAGTGCTCGGGCGAGAGGCCGACGACGCGCAGGAGGTCCTCGACCTTCTCCTTGCGCTCCTTGCGGTCGCCGATCCCGTGGATGCGCAACGGGTCGCTGATGATCGTGCCGACGCGCTTGCGCGGGTTCAGGCTCGCGTACGGGTCCTGGAAGATCATCTGCATCTCGCGGCGCAGCGGCCGCAGCTTGCGCGCCCCGAGGTGGCCGATCGACGTGCCGTCGAAGACGATGTCGCCGGCGGTCGGCTCGAGCAGGCGCACGATGCAGCGGCCGAGCGTGGACTTGCCGCAGCCGGACTCGCCGACGAGGCCGAGCGTCTCGCCCTCGGCGACGCTCAGCGTGACGTCGTCCACCGCGTGCACGCGCGCGACCTCGCGGGAGAGAACGCCCTTCCGGATGGGGAAGTACTTCTTCAGGCTTTCGACCTGGACGAGCGCGCCGTTCTGCGTCTGCGGCTCGGTCACGCGACCACGCGCTCCTCGCCGGCGATCGTCGAGTCGCGGAGGCCGCGCTTCTCGTCGACCGTGAGCCAGCAGCGGTCGAGGTGGCCCTTGTCGTCGACGCGGTTCTTCAGCTCGGGCTCCTCGAAGCACTTCTCGAACGCATGCGGGCAGCGCGGGCGGAACTTGCAGCCCTGCGGCAGGTTGATCAGCGACGGCGGCGTGCCCTCGATCGAGTGCAGCTTCTTCGGCTTGGGCCGGTCGAGCCGCGGGATCGAGCCGAGCAGGCCCCAGGTGTACGGGTGCTGCGGGTCGTAGAAGACGTTCCGCTTCGAGCCGCGCTCGACGATCCGGCCCGCGTACATGACGAGGATCTCGTCGGCCACCTCGGCGACGACGCCCAGGTCGTGGGTGATCAGGATCACAGCCGAGTCGAAGTCGGCGCGCAGGCGGTCGAGCAGCTCGAGGATCTGCGCCTGGATCGTCACGTCGAGCGCCGTCGTCGGCTCGTCGGCGATCAGGATGTCCGGGTTGCACGAGAGCGCCATCGCGATCATCGCGCGCTGGCGCATGCCGCCGGAGAACTGGTGCGGGTAGTCGTCGACGCGCGACTGCGGATTCGGGATCCCGACCTGGCGCAGCAGCTCGATCGCGCGGCGCTTCGCCTCCTTCTTGCCGGTGGGCTCGTGAGTGGTGATCGCCTCGACGATCTGGTCCCCGACCGTGTAGACCGGGTTCATCGACGTCATCGGGTCCTGGAAGATCATCGCGATCTGGTTCCCGCGCACGTCACGGAGCTGCGACTCGGGCAGGTCGAGCAGGTTCTGGCCCTTGTAGTCGACCTCGCCCTCGAAGCGGGTGTTCTTGTCGCGGGTTAGCCCGAGCAGCGTCATCGCCGTGACGCTCTTGCCGGAGCCAGACTCACCGACGATCCCGAGCACCTTGCCGCGGTCGAGCTCGAAGTCGACGCCGTCCACCGCGTGCACGGTGCCGTCCTCGGTCGCGAACCGGACCTTCAGGCCCTTCACCTCGAGCAGGCGCTCCGCCATTACGTCGGCCGGATCCTTGGATCGAGGTAGGCGTAGGCGAAGTCGACGAACGCGCTGAAGACGACGATGAAGAACGCGCCGTAGAGCGTGACGCCCATGATCGGCGGCAGGTCGAGGCCGCCGACCGACTGGGCCGCGTACCAGCCGACGCCCTTCAGGTCGAAAACCGTCTCCGTCAGGATCGCGCCGCCGCCGAGCACGGCCGCGAAGTCGAGGCCGAAGAGGCTGACGATCGGGATCAGCGAGTTGCGCAGCACGTGGCGTCCGAGCACTCGGCCGGGCGGGATGCCCTTGGCTCGCGCGGTGCGGACGTAGTCCTCGTTCATCGTGTCGAGCATGTTCGAGCGCAGTACCCGTCCGTAGAAGCCGATGAACAGCACCGCCAGGCAGAACCAGGGCAGGATCAGGTGGTACAGCCACTGCGCCGGATCCTGGGTCAGCGGCACGTAGCCGCCGTCCGGAAACCACGTTCGCGTCTCGGCGAAGAAGTAGCGCAGCACGATCCCGAGCCAGAAGACGGGCATCGAGATTCCGATCAGCGCGAGCACCGTGATCGCGCGGTCGGACCATCTGCCGGCCTTCACCGCCGAGATCACGCCGACGAGGATGCCGAAGACGAGCCAGATGATCCCGGCGCCGATGCAGAGCGAGAACGTCGCGGGGATTCCCTTCTTGATCTCCGCGGCCACGTTCTGGCGTGTGTCGAACGAGCGCAGGATGTCGTACTCGCTGTGCTTGCCGGGCAGGAGCCCGTTGCCGGCCTTCTCCATCATCCGCACGTACTGGACGTAGAACGGCTTGTCGAAGCCCCACTTGGCACGGATGTTCTGGATGTTCTCGGGCGTCGGGTTCTTGCCGGCCATGCGCTCGGCCGGGTCGCCGCCCGGGATCAGGATGAAGACGATGAAGACGAGCAGGCTGACCGCGAACAGCACCGCGACCATCCCGATCAGACGGCGGATCACGAAGGCCAGCACTAGCGCTCGATCCTTACCTTCGCCCGCGGGTCGAGGGCGTCGCGCAGGCCGTCGCCGAAGAGGTTCAGCGAGAGCACCGTCAGCACGATCGCGATCCCGGGGATGAGCGCGAGCCAGGGCGCCGTCTGGATCTGGTCCTGGCCGCTCGCGATCATGTTGCCCCACGACGGGTCGGGCGGCCGCACGCCGGCGCCGAGGAACGAGAGGCCGGCCTCGGTGAGGATGTTGGTGGCGATGATCAGCGTGAAGAAGACCAGGACCGTCGAGGCGATGTTCGGGAGCACGTCTGAGAACATCACGCGCAGCGGGCCCGCGCCCTGGCCGATCGCGGCCTCGATGAACTCCTTCTCGCGCAGCGACAGGATCTGGCCGCGCAACGGTCGGCCGATGTACGGGATCAGGACGTACGAGATCACCAGGGTCGGGATCCAGAGGCTGCCCGGCTCGATCGAGATGCCGAAGTGGTGGAAGCCGTTGATCGCCAGCGCGGTCGAGAGCGCGATCGCCAGCAGGAAGACCGGGAACGCCCAGATCAGGTCGAAGAAGCGCGATATCACCCAGTCGACCCAGCCGCCGTTGTAGCCCGCGATCAGCGCGAGCAGGACGGCGACGAGCGCGCAGATCAGCGCGGAGCCGATCCCGACCTTGAGCGAGTTCCGGCCGCCGTAGAGCAACCGCACGGCCACGTCACGGCCGAGGTTGTCGGTGCCGAGCACGAATCGGCCGTGCGCGTGCCACCAGGTCGGGCCGAGGTACGTGGGCGCCGCGACGATGAACTTGTTGGTCTTCGCGTCGTAGTGCGAGCCGCCGCCGATGACCTCCTTCGGCTTGCCGCTCACGATCACCGTGTCGCCCGCGTGCACCGTGTTCGGCCCGGTGTGGGCGAGATGCCTCGCGTAGACCGGCGCGAGCGCGCAGGCGACGCAGATCAGGAGGAAGACGACGAGCGAGACGAGCGCGACCCAATTGCGGCGCAGCCGGCGCCAGGCGAGGTACCACGGGCTGCGCCCGACGATCGAAACCTCGTGCTCTTCCGCGGCGAGTAGCGAGGCGCTGTCGAGCGTGAGATCGGTTGCGGGCTCGGCCATTCCCCTCCGGCGGCGAGTGTAGTTAGTGAGGGCGCCCGAAGGCGCCCTCACTGCTTACCCGGCGTGCTGTCTCCGCTACTTCCTGCAGAGGCGCGCCAAGTCGATTCCGTAGAGGCGCTGGACGTGAATGCACCCCATCTTCTTGCTGAAGAACTCCGGGAACACGCGGTTCGACCACGGTGCCCAAGGAGCCTGAGCCATGATCTCCTTCTCGACCTTCGCCCACCTGGCGTTCACGGCAGGTGTGAGGACCTGGGACTTCTTCAGGCCCTCGATCTCGGCGTTGGTCTTCTTGTTGGAGTACCACGCGTAGTTGTTGTTGTCCGTGTCGGTGATGCGGTTGCCGTTCAGGAGGACGTCGAACCAGTCGAGCGGGTGCGGGTAGTCCTCCAGCCACCGTGCCCAGCCGGTCTGCGCGTGGGTCGCGACGTTGCCGATAGTCGAGTAGTACGTCGCCCTCGGCAGCGTGTTGAGCTTCGCGTCGAGGCCGATCGCGTTCAGCTGGGCGGTGTAGTACGTCGCAGCGTCGACGGAGTCGGTGACCTGACGCGCCCACACCGTGACCTTCGCGCCCTTGGCGCCGGCCTGCGTGATCAGCTGCTTCGCCTTGTTGAGGTTGTACGAGTACGTGTTGAGCTTCTGGTAGCTCGGGTAGGTCGGTGGCAACACGTTCTGCGTCGCCTGCCCGAGGCCGCCCCACACGATCTTCTGCATCGTGCCGCGGTTGAGCGCGTAGTTGACCGCCTGGCGCACCTTCAGCTTGTTGAACGGCGCCTCCCGGATGTTCATCCAGAAGTAGTACGTGTTCGCCGTCTGCCGAAGCACCAGCTGGCCCTTGCTCTTGGCGGTCGCAATCCGGTCGGGCGGGATGGCCGCGTTCGAGTAGTCGGCCTGCCCGCTGATCACCCGCTGGGTTGCAGCGTTCGCGTCACCGATCAGCGCGACGTCGACCTTGTCGGGGTTCCCGCGCGGGATGTACTTCGTCGGCTTGAAGTACTTGTTCCGCACCATCGTGAACCCGCGGTTCGGGTCGTACCCCGTGATGCGGTACGGCCCCGTCGCCGGGATCGTGCCGTTCAGGATCGCCGTCGACGTGTTGGCGGGCACCGGCGCCGCGAAGATCAGCGCGAGGATCGTCAGGAAGTCACCGCGCGGCGTCGCGAGCTTGATCGTGATCGTCCGCTTCTTGTTGTTGGTGATGATTCCCGAGATGTTGCCGCCCTTGGTGGGGTGAGCGGCGTACGCCTTGGCACCTTGGATGTCCGTGTAGAAGCCGACGCCCTGGCCGGTGGCCAGGAAGCCGCGCTTGATCGCCCACTTGAAGTCGGACGCCAGCACCTTCGCGCCGTTCGAGTACCTCAAGCCCGGGCGAAGGTTGAACTTGTAGACGCGGCCGTTACTCGAGATCTTCGGCAGCGACTGAGCGAGCCCCGGCACCAGCTGGTAGCCGGCAGGCCCGTCCACGTGCTTGTAGGTGAGCAGCGTCTCGTACACGTTCCACATCGCCCACCAAGCCTGGCCCGTGTAGGCCTGCTGCGGGTCGAGGAAGTCGACCGTGTCGAGCACTGCCTTCAGGGTCCCGACCTTGTTCGCTTGCGGCGCCGCCTGTGAGCGGGTCGCCGCGACGCCGTAGGCCGCGACCATCATGGAAATCCCAGCCGCCAGCGCCACCACGCCAAGCAACCAGGTTCCCCGTCGCCTTGCAGTCATTGCACCTCCCAATTTGAAAGCCCCGGGTGTCTCCGAGCGCAATCTTCGCAAAGTGGAGACGTCCTGGATAGGTCTTGGTTAGAGGCGGCCGTAGCGAAGCTCGTACTCTCCGCGCGCCTGCGCCAGCGGCTCTTCCACCACCGCCTGCACGCCATCGCGTCCCGTTGCATGGAGGAGCTGCCCTTCGCCGAGCCAGAAACCGACGTGGTCTGCACGCTCGGGCGGCCCGAAGAAGACGAGGTCGCCCGGTCTCAGGTCGCCCTCGGTGAGCGCCTCAGCGGCCCTCTCCTGCTCGTGCGCGTCGCGCGGCACGAGTCGTGCGAGCCGCCGGTAAGCCATGTGCACGAGGCCGGAGCAGTCGATCCCGCGCTCGGTCAGCCCGCCCCACTCGTACGGCGTGCCGAGGTAGGCGCGCGCCTCGGTGACGAGGTCGCCGGCGCGCGGCAGCCCCGGCCACTCGCCGTCGGGCTCGCCGCCGAGTGCGTCCTCGCGGATCCAGCCGGGGTAGCCGTAGGCGGTCCGGATCCGGGCCCAGCCGTTCTCGGTCGACTCGACCGCCAGCGGCTCGCCGGCGAGCGCCTGCGTGACCTGCTCGGCGCTCTCGTCCGGCTCGGCACGCACGGGCGCGACGTCTGCGGCGCAGACCCTGAGCTCCACTACGCAGGTCGGATGCGCGGGTCGAGGCGCGCGTAGACGATGTCGACGAGCGCGCTCATGATCGTGATGAAGAAGGCGCCGTAGATCACCGTCGCCATGATCACGGGCAGGTCGAGCGACGTGATCGCGTTGTAGGTCAGCAGACCGATTCCCGGGAGCCCGAAGACGACCTCCGTCAGCAGCGCCCCACCGCCGACGAGGACGCCGAAGTCGAGGCCGAACAGGGAGACGAAGGTGATGAGCGACGTACGAAGCATGTGGCGCACCAACACGCCCCGCGGCGACAGACCCTTGGCACGGGCGGTGCGGACGTAGTCCTCGCTCTGGATCTCGAGCAGGTCGGCCCGCAGGATCCGCGCGTAAAAGCCGATGTACAGGATCGAGAGCGTGATCCACGGGATGATCAGGTGCAGGAACCACTGCCACGGGTCCTGCGTGAAGGGCGTGTAGCCAAGCGGCGGCACCCAGCTGAAGAGGAAGGTGTTGTGCAGACGGTCCTGGGTGACCAGGTTCGCCATCTCGCCCAGCCAGAAGACGGGGATCGAGATCCCGATCAGGGCGAGCACCATCAATAACGGATCGACGAACCGCCCCTTGAAGGTGACCATCACCAGCCCGAGGAAGATGCTCCCGACCACCCACAGGACCGCGGCGCCGAACACGAGCGAGAACGTCACGGGCGCAGCACTCACGATCGCGGGCACGACCTTGACCGCCGTGTTCCCGTACGAGGTGAGGTCGCGCGAGATGAAGAGCCGTTTCATCATCAGCGCGTACTGGACGGGGAGCGACCGGTCGAGGCCGAACTGGTGCTTGATCTGCGCGAGCACCGTCGGATCGGGGTTGCGGCCGGCGAACTGGCGGCTCGGGTCGACACCGGGCGTCGCGAAGAAGATCAGGAAGGTCATCACCGTGATCGCGAAGAGCACGATCACGAGACCGATCACCCGTCTGACGACGAACGCGAGCATCAGTGCTCCTTCACGTGATGCTGTCTAGCTTCTGGGTCGCGAGCACCAAGCCAGGGGCCGCACTCGCCCGCGGCCAAGGCTGGTTGCCTTGGCAAGGGTGAGGGTGGTTCCTGGCGCCGCGTGATCGCGGGCCAGAAGCGGTCATGTGTCGCGTGGAGGAGCACTACTCGCGGGCGTGCACCTTGGCGCGCGGATCGAGGGCATCGCGAACGCCGTCCCCGAGGACGTTCAGCGAGAGCACCGTCAAGACGATCATCACGCCGGGCACGATCGAGACCAGCGGCCGCGTGTAGAGGAGGCCCTGACCGTCCTCGATCACGGTGCCCCAGCTCGCGTTCGGCGGCTGTACGCCGATCGAGAGGAAGGAGAGCGCGGACTCGGTGAGGACCGTCGTCGCGATCATCAACGGCAGCAGCACGATCGCGGTCGACAGGACGTTGGGAAGGATCTCGTTGAACATCAGCCGCAGGTTCGAAGCGCCCTGCGAGGTGGATGCCTCGATGTACTCCTTTTCCCTCACGGATAGCACCTGGCCCCGAATCGGGCGGTAGACGTAGGGGATGTAGACGAGCGCGATGATCAGCGTCGGCACCCAGAGGCTCGAGGGGTTGATCGTGATCGGGCCCCACTGCAACCCGTTCGGCTTGGTCAGCAGCACCGTCGCGAGCGAGATCGCGAGCAGGTAGACCGGAAACGCCCAGATCAGATCCATGATCCGCGACAGGACCGAGTCGGCCCAGCCGCGGAAGAAGCCGGCGATCAGCGACAGGCCCAGCGCGATCAGAGTGCAGATGAGCGCTGAGAAGATCCCGATCTGCAGCGAAGCCTTGCCGCCGTAGAAGACGCGGGCCATCACGTCCCGCCCCTGGTTGTCGGCGCCGATGAAGTAGTTCGAGTGCCAGGTCGGGCCGATCGGCGTCTCGCCGAGCCCGAGGCCGCTGCCACCCTGTTGGATCACGTCGACCGTCTTGCCGTTCACCACGGTCGTGCCGGAGAGATTCGAGACGAACGGGTTGGTATGGGCGACGTGGTGCGCGTAGACGGGCGCCAGCAGGCTCCCGATCAGGATCACCATGAACAGGGCGAGCGCCGCGAGCGAAAGGCGGTCGCGGAGGAAGCGGCGCCCGGCGATCCGCCAAGGACTCTTGCCTGCGATCTCCTTGGCGGTCTCGCCGGGCGCCAGCTGGACTTCGGGTCCGGGTTCGAACGCGAACTCAGCCACGTCTGGTGCTCATCCTCCCCTACTTCACCGATGCCTGGGCGAGGAGGAAGTACCACTGCGGGCTGAACTGATAGCCCTTCACGCGGCTCGAAAGGACGTCGATGTACTTCGGGTTGAACATCGAGACCCAAGGAGCCTGGTCGGTCACCTTCTGGTCGGCCTGGGCCCAGAGCTTGTTCGCGCCGTCGGGGTTGGTGATGCCCACCTGCCCGGCATGGTCCATCTGCGTCTGGATCGCCTTGTTGCAGAACTGGGCGATGTTCGGGCTCGCGTTGCTGTTCGGGTGGAACGAGCCGCAGCCGAGCAGGATCTGGAGGAAGTCCGAAGCGGCCGGGTAGTCCTGGTACCAGTCCGAGAACGCGAGCTGGACCTTGTTCTTCGAGTTCTGGATGTACGGGTACTGGATGGCCGGCGAGAGCGCCTGCAACGAGGCCTTGTAGCCAAGCTGGTTCAGCAGGCTGACGAAGTAGAGGCCGAGCCCCTTGTCGACGTCATTGGTGGTCGTGTTCACCTTGACCGGCATGCCCTTGGTCCCCGACTGGTCGATCAGCTGCTTCGCCTTCGCCATGTCGGGCGCCGTCCACTTCCCGCTGCCGGGGTTCTTCGTGTACGGGCAGTAGGGCACGTAGCCGGGAAAGTTCGGCGGCAGGATCTGGCAGGTCGGCTGCGCGAGCTTCGGCCCGCCGTAGATCTTGACGAGCGCGTTGCGATCCGCCGCGAAGTTGATCGCCTGACGCACCTTCAGGTTGTTGAAGGGCGGCACGTTGACGTTCATCGCCATGTACCACGTCGAGGTCAGCGGGTTCACGTGCACGCGGTCGGCGTACTTGGTGCTCAGCTCGCCGAGCCGGTCGGCCGGGGGCTGGTCGAACATCCAGTCGGCGTTGTTCTGCTCGACCGCCGTCACCTGCGCCGTCGGGGTGAGGCCGAACTTCTGGACGATCTCGTCGGGGTTCCCGTTCGGCTGTGCCTCCGCCGACCACTCCTTGAAGTGCGGGTTGCGGACGAGCACGATCTGCTTCGTCGGCGCATACGTCTTCCACATGTACGGGCCGGTGCCCGCCGGCGGGATGCTCAGGTTGTGCGGCGGCGTGCTCGCCGGGAGGATGTAGGCGAACGGCACCGAGAGCTTGTCGAGGAATTCGGGGTCGGCGTTCGTCAGGTTGAACGTGACCGAGTCGCCGTTGACCTGGATGCCCGAGAGGTCGCACGTCTTCGGCGTCTTCAGGCAGACGTCCGCGCCCTTGATGACGTTGTACCAGGAGCCGGCGTTCGGGCTATCGCCGATCTTGAAGATCCGGTTGAACGTCGCCTTGACGGCGGCGCCGGTCAGCGGGCTGCCGTCCGAGAACTTGATTCCCGGCCGCAGCTTGAACGTCCAGGTCTTGCCGCCGTTCGTCGGCTTCGGGATCGACTGCGCGAGGTCGGGCACGATCTTGGTGCCCTCCTTGCCGCCGGCGCGCTTGAAGCCCACGAGGCCGTCGTGCGTGGTGATCAACAGCTGCCACTCCTGCAGCGTGTAGTTCACCTGCGGGTCGGGCGAGCCCGACGGCGCGGCGTTTGCGACGGTGAGCAGCGTCCCGCCCTTGCCACCGCTGGCGGTGGACTGGGTTTGGGTACTCGAGCTAGAGGACTTCTTCGAGCTGCCGCAACCGGCTGCGACGAGCGCAACCGCGGTCAGCACTGACGCGGAACCGATGAACCAGCGCTTCATCACAACCTCCCGGTTGGCGTATATGCCTGCCCGTCAATACGGACGCTCAGCGGGCGTCGGATGTTAGCGCTGAAGGAGTCTCGAGCGCGTCAGGCCGCGACGGTCTGCAGCTCACGGAGCGCCGCGAGCCGGGCGAGGGCCTGGCCCTCGAGCTGGCGGACGCGCTCGCGCGTCAGGTCGAGCTCGTGCCCGATCGCCTCGAGCGTCCAGGGCTCGCCCTCGAAGCCGAAGCGCAGCTCGAGGATCCGACGCTCGCGCTCGGGGAGCGCGTCGAGCGCCCGCCGCACGCCCTGGCGGCGCAGCGACTCCTCGGCTTCCTCGAACGGATCCGGAGCCTCGCGGTCGGCGAACAGGTCGCCGAGCTCGCCCTCGTCGTCCGCGCCCACGGTCTGGTTGAGCGAGACCGAGGCCTGCGCGGCGCCGAGCGCCTCGTCGACGTGCTGGATCGGAAGTCCGGTCGCCTCGGCGAGCTCTTCCTTCGTCGCCTCGCGGCCGAGCTCGACCTCGAGCCGGCGCGCCGCGCGGCCGAGCTTCTGCTGCCGCTCGACGACGTGGACGGGCACGCGGATCGTGCGCGCGTGATTCGCAACCGCGCGCTGCACCGACTGGCGGATCCACCAGGTCGCGTACGTGGAGAACTTGTAGCCGCGGCGCCAGTCAAACTTCTCGACCGCGCGGTTGAGCCCGAGCGTGCCCTCCTGGATCAGGTCGAGGAACGGGACGCCGAGGCCGCGGTAGCCCTTGGCGATCGAGACCACGAGGCGGAGATTCGACTCGATCATGCGGCGCTTGGCGATCAGGTCGCCGCGCTCGATTGCCTTCGCGAGCATGACCTCCTCGGCCGCGGTCAGCAGCTTGTGCCGCCCGATGTCGGCCAGGAAGAGCTGCAGGCTGTCGGCGGCGCCGACGAGCGCCTGCTGCGCCTGAGGCTGGGCAGGCTCGCGCGCCTCTGCCTTCTCGGCGGCGGGCTCGGCCGGCTCCTCGGCGGGCTCGCGCACCTCGAGGCCGTTCGTCTCGAGCTCGCGCGTCAGCTGCTCGACCTCGTCCTCGGCGAGGTCGTGCTCGAGCGCGAAGGCCTCGAGCTCCGCCGGCAGGACGAAGCCACGCTCCTCTGCTCCCTCGAGCAGCAGGCGCGCGGGCTCGGTCTCCAGCAGTTCCTGAAGTTGCGTTTGGGTCACGGTGTCCTCGTGGGTGTTAGACGGCGTACTTCCTCGAACCTTTCGCACTGTAGGGCGATTTTCCTCGACTGACCAGGGGGATCCGGCCCTCCGATCCGCTCTGCGCTGCTAACGCGGTACGTGCTCTTGCTATTCCGCGACAGCGGCCTCTTTGGTTTCCTTGCGAGCGGGAAAGTCGAACTCCACCTTGCCCTCATCGTTCAAGACGAGGCGCGCGCGAAAAGGTTTGCCGGCACGTGACCGGAAACCTGAGATGACCTCTTTCGTCTTGCCTTCCTCGAGCAGCTGGCGGGCGAGCTCGGGCGTGAGCGTGCGGCCCGCGACGCGCTTCCAGATGACGAAACCACAGCCCGGCTCCTCGCGGCTTTTCCAGCTCGTGCAGCCGTAGGCCTTCGAGTTCTCCCTGATGATCTCGCCCGTCTCGGCGCCGCAGCGCGGGCACGGCCCGAGCTCGACGCGCTCCGGGCGCAGCTTCTCCTTGTCGAGCTCGGCGATCTTCTCGACGGTCGCGCGCGTGAACTCCGCGATGTCGCCGATGAACTTCGAGCGGTCGTCCTCGCCGTGCTCGATGTCGGTCAGGCGCTTCTCCCAGCTGCCGGTCAGCTCGGGCGAGGTGAGCGGGTGCTCCTCGAGCATCGTGATCACCTGCAAGCCCTTCGGGGTCGGCATCAGGTCCTTGCCGCCGCGCTCGATGTACTCGCGCCGGATCAGCGTCTCGATCGTCTCGGCGCGCGTCGCCGGGGTGCCGAGGCCGCTCTCCTTCATCGCCTCGCGCAGCTCCTCGTCGTCGATCAGCTTGCCGGCGGTCTCCATCGCGGAGAGCAGCGTCGCCTCGGTGTAGCGCGGCGGGGGCTTCGTCTCCTTCGCCTCGACCTCGGCCTTGGCGCACTTGATCGCCTGGCCCTGCTCGAGCGGCGGCAGCTCGGCGCTCTCGTTCTCACCTTCCTCGTCCTGCTTCTGCGCGGCCTGGTCGGCCTCGGAGACCAGCCCGTAGACGCCGCGCCAGCCGGCTTCGAGCGTGATCTTGCCGCGCGAGCGGAAGCGCTCTTCCTCGACGAGCGTGACGACCGTCGTGCGGGCGTACCGCGCTGGCGGGTGGAAGACGGCCAGGAAGCGGCGCGCGACCAGGTCGAAGATGCGCCGCTCGTCGGGTGAGAAGCGGCTGACGTCGTGCTCGACGTCAGTCGGGATGATCGCGTGGTGGTCGCTGACCTTCGAGTCGTTGACCACGCGGGCGAGCGGCAGCTGTTGCAGGCCGAGCACGTAGCGCGCGGCCGCCGCGTACTCGCCGATCGGCTGGAGCGTGGCGGCCGTCGGCTTCAGCTGCGGCACGAGGTCGCCGGAGAGCCAGCGTGAGTTGGTGCGCGGGTACGTGAGCGCCTTCTTGTCCTCGTAGAGCGACTGCGCGGCCTGGAGCGTCCGGCGCGCGGAGAAGCCGAAGCGGCGGTTCGCGTCGCGCTGCAGCGAGGTTAGGTCGTAGAGGAGCGGCGCGCGCTCGGACTGCTCCTTGCGCTCGACCGACTCGACGACGCCGTCCTTGCCGGAGACCTTCGCGGCGATCTCCTCGGCGCGCTTGGCCTCCTTCAGGCGCGTCTCGTCGCCCTCGAACCAAAGTCCCTCGTAGCGAGGATCGAACTCCGCGTGAACGAGCCAGTACGGCTCCGGGACGAACGCCTGGATCTCGCGCTCGCGCTTGACCAGGAGCGCCAGCGTCGGCGTCTGGACGCGGCCGAGCGAGACGACGCCGCCGACCCATGCGCGGCCGCGGATGGTCGCGGCGCGGGTAGCGTTCATGCCGACCAGCCAGTCGGCCTCCGAGCGCGAGCGCGCGGCCGCCTCGAGCTGGCGCAGCTGCTCGCCGGGCCGGAGATGCTCGAAGCCGTCCTTGATCGCCGTCTTCGTCATCGAGCTGATCCAGAGCCGCTCGACCGGCTTGTCGACGCCGGAGGTCTCGAAGATGTACGCGAAGATCAGCTCGCCCTCGCGGCCGGCGTCGCAGGCGTTCACCACCCGCTCGACGTCGTCGCGCTGGAGCAGCTTGTGGATCACCTTCAGCTGCTTCTCCGCCTTCTTGTCGCGCGGGCGCAGCTTGAACTCCTCGGGCACGATCGGCAGGTCGGCCATGCGCCACTTCTTGAAGCGCTCGTCGTAATCCTCGGGGTCGATCAGCTCGACGAGGTGACCCACGGCGAAGGTGATCACCGTGTCGTCCGACTCGAGGTAGCTGTCGTGGTTTTCGAATGTTCCGGGGAGCGCATCGGCCAGATCCCGGGCGACCGACGGCTTCTCCGCAATAACTAGGGTCTTCACGCGGTCCACCTTAGCGAACGCCCTGCGACCGACCCTAGTGGCCGAAAACGCGCATGTGTCCTACGAAAATGTGACGATTGCGTGCCCATGGTCTCGCCTCTCTACCTGGTCATCGGGTCGCTCAGCTGGCCCGTGGTCAAGGGTCTCTACCGGCTTCGCGCGCGAGGGCTCGAACACATCCCCGAGGGCGGGTTCGTGCTCGCCGCGAATCACACGTCGAATTTCGATCCTTGGCCGTTGGGCATCCCGTTCCTGCCCAGGCGACAGCTTCGGTTCATGGCCAAGGCCGAGCTCTTCAACCCGATCCTCGCTCCGATCCTGCGGGCCGGGGGCGCGTTCAAGGTGCGACGAGGCGAGGGCGACGTCGGGGCGATGCAGACGGCCGCAGAGCTCGCGCGCGAAGGCGAGATCGTCGTCATGTTCCCCGAGGGGACGCGGCGCAAGAAGGGCCTGCGCAAGAGATTCGAGGCGAGGCCGCACACCGGCGCGGCGCGGATCGCGCTCTCGGCCGACGTCCCGCTCGTGCCCGCCGCGATCAGCGGGACCGACCGGCTCAGCCGCCTCGGGCCGCTGTCGGTCGCCTACGGCGAGCCGATCGACGTCTCCGATCTCGAAGGGATGGACACCAAACACGCCGCGACGATCGCCACCGAGCGGTTGATGAAGGCGATCGAGGAGCTGAAGGCGACGCTGTGAAGCCGCTGCTCGTGATCGACGGCGACTCGCTCGCCCACCGCGCCTACCACGCGATGCCGAAGTCGATCCGGCTGAACGGCGTGCTCGGCTTCGCCAACATGGTCAGCCGCCTCTGGGAGGCGGAGGAGCCGCGCGCCGTGGTCGTCGGCTGGGACACCTACGAGGTGCCGACCTACCGGCACAAGGCGTTCGAGCCCTACCAGAGCGGCCGCGTCTTCGAGGAGTCGTTGCTCGAGCAGCTGCCGCTGATGGTGCAACTCGTCGGCGCGATGGGCTTCGCCAACGCAAAGGGCGGCGGCTACGAGGCCGACGACTTCCTCGGCGCCGCGGTCGCCTTCGAGGAGCAACGAGGCGGGGAGGCCCTGGTCGCAACCTCCGACCGCGACATGTTCCAGCTCGCGAGCGACCGGACGACGATCTTGCAGCCGGTGCGCGGCGTCTCCGAGCTCGCGCGCATCGGGCCGGCCCAGGTGGTCGAGCGCTACGGCGTCGAGCCGGCGGAGGTCCCCGACTTCATCGCGCTGCGCGGCGACCCGTCGGACAAGCTTCCCGGCGCACGCGGGGTCGGGCCGAAGAAGGCGGCCGATGTGCTAGGGGAGCACGGCTCCCTGGAGGCCGCGCTCGAGGCGGGGCGCTTCGCGGCGGAGGCGGAGGATCTGCGCCTCTACCGTCGAATTGCGACCGTAGACGCCTCCGCCCCTCTCCCTCCCCTCGCAGACCAGACACCCACGTGGGCGGAGGCGTCTTCTCTGGCGAGTGAGTGGGGCCTGAACGGGCTCGCGGAGCGCCTGGCAAAGTTGGCCTGACGGACGTCGTTAGCCACCCCGCCCTCGCCGAGCTTCACCCGACCGAGCCGCACGTCGAGTCGCGAGAGCGGTTGCTGGCGCTGCTGGACGCGTTCGAGGCGGTCGAGGGCAGCCCCGCCTCGCGTGAACAGGTAGAGCGCTGCCACGCGCCCGCGTACCTCGACCGGCTCGAGGCACTCGAGGTCCCGACCATGCTCGACCCGGACACCGTCGCCTCCGAGACGAGCTACGAGGCAGCGCTGCTCGCGGCCGGCTGCACACTCGAGGCGGTCGACCGGGGCGGCGTCGCGCTCGTCCGCCCGCCGGGGCACCACGCGCTGCCCGACCGTGCGATGGGCTTCTGCCTGGTCGACAACGTCGCGGTCGCCGCCCGCTACGCGCAGGCCGAGCTCGGGCTCGGGCGAGTGGCGATCCTCGACTGGGACGTCCACCACGGCAACGGCACGCAGGACATCTTCTGGGACGACCCCTCGGTGCTGTTTGCCTCGCTGCACCAGTGGCCGTTCTACCCGGGCAGCGGCGGCCCCGGGGAGGGGAACGAGACGACAGTGAACGTGCCGCTGCCAGCCGGCTCGGGCGACGAGGACTACCTGCTCGCCTTCGAGGAGGTAGTCACGCCGGCCGTGCGTGCCTTCGAGCCGGAGCTGCTGCTCGTCTCGGCCGGCTTCGACGCGCACGTCGACGACCCCCTCGGCGGGATGCGCATCACGGCCGGCGGCTTCCGGGAGCTGGCTCGCCGCTCAGCGGCGCTGGCGCCGCGCGTCGCCGCCGTGCTGGAAGGCGGCTACGACCCGGGGACGCTGCGCGTGCTGGTCGGGGCCGCGCTCGAAGGGTTCCGGGAATGACAACGGCCGGCCCTGGGGCCGGCCGTCTTGCCGAGGAAGCACAGAGCCACCGCGCTCCGGCACTCAAGGAGTTGTGCCGATTTCACTATCGGGCGCCGGCGGCTCGGAGCGTGGGTGAATCGCATCCCCCACGGTGGGGGATTCGCGCTAGGCCGCGCGGGCCGTTGCCAATGCGTCAAGTGCCTCGCGGCGCGAAGAGACGTTGAGCTTGCGCAGCAGGCTCTTCACGTGCGAGCGGACGGTGTGCTCGGAGATGTAGAGGCGCTCGGCGATCTCGTCGGTGCCCAGGTGCTCGTCGAGCAGGAGCAGAACTTCGAGCTCGCGCGCGCTGAGCGAGGCCGCGATCGTCTCGGGGACGCCGCGGCCGACGCCGCCTTCGCGCACCTGCTCGAGCAGACGCCTGGCGACCTCGCCCGACAGCGCGGCCTGTCCATCGCCGACGCCGCGCAAGAACTCGGCGATCCGCTCGGGCGGTTCGCTCTTCAGCAGGTACCCGGCCGCGCCCCCGCGGATCGCGGCGAGCAGGTTCTCCTCGGTGCCCGACGCGGTCAGCACGACGACCTCGGTCTCGGGCGCGGCCTCGCGCAGGCGCGGCAGAGCGGTCAGCCCGTCCATGCCTGGCATCGAGAGGTCGAGCAGGACGAGATCCGGCAGCAGCCGCCGCGCGAGCTCGATCGCCTCCTCGCCGTCGGCGGCCTCGCCGGCGACGGTGAAACCGTGGCCCTCCAGCAGCGACGAGAGCGCCGCGCGCGTGATCGGGTGATCGTCTACGAGCAGGATCCGCATGTAGCCCTTATCGGCAGGGCCGCGGCTGCCGACAAGTCCTTTATGCGGCACGACGAGCGCGACGACTACCAGGCCTGGCTCTGGAGCACGGTGCTCTTGATCGGGCTGCTCGGCGCTGCCCTCGCGCTGTTCGTCGCGTATCCAAGCCTCCGCAACACCTACGAGCTGCGCCAGGCACGCCTCGTGCTGGACACCGCCGTGATGCTGGCTGCCGCGATCGTCGCGTTGCTGGCCGGGATCCGCTTCTCGGTCGACGGCCGGCGACTCGACCTGTTGCTGTGCGGCGGATTCACCGCCGCCGCGGCCTCGATGCTCGTCTTCACCATCGGGCCGGTGCTCGGCGGGCAGCCGCTCGGTCGCACCGAGGCCTGGGCGGGCGCCGGCGCGCGCCTGTTCGCCTGGATGCTGATCGCGGCCGCGCCGTTCTCGACGCGCCGCTCGAGCGCGCGGGGCCGGGCCCTCGGGGAGATGCTGATCGGCGTCGCGATCGTGCTCGCGCTCTCGTGGTGCGTCGCGGCGAAGGCGGGCTCCTCGCTGCCCTCGCTCGCCAGCGTTCGCGAGGACAACCAGCCGCTGCTGCTGATGATCTCGCTCGCCGCCAGGGCTTTGCTGGCGTTGACCGCGATGGTCGGCTTCGGCCTCCGCTTCCGCTCGCGCGGCAACGACCTCGACCGGTGGCTCTGCCTCGGAGCCACGCTGGCTTTGTTCGCCGAGCTGCACTACCTGTTCACGCCGATGCTCTCGGCCAGCTCGATCTCCCAGGGCGACTTTCTGCGCCTGCTCTCGTACAGCGTGCTGCTCGTGGGCGTCTGGCGCGCGATCCGCCATGCCGAGTTCGGCCGCGCGGTGGCGGAGGAGCGGACACGC
>DATIOF010000134.1:0-18776 GCA_035473395.1 Gaiellaceae bacterium | reverse complement strand
GGCTTCGTCGTCTCGCCGAAGGGCTACATCCTGACCAACTCGCATGTGATCACCGACGCCGGCAGCGGCTCGGTGGCCAAGCCCGCCGACAAGGTCTACGTCGAGTTCCAGGACAAGGACCGGGCCGAGGCGAAGATCGTCGGTTGGGACGTCTTCGACGACGTCGGCCTGATCAAGGTCGACCCGTCCGCGCACAAGCTCGTCCCGGTCCCGCTCGGAAACTCCGCGACCATTGCGGTCGGCGCGCCGGTGGCCGCGATCGGCAGCCCGTTCGGCAACGAAGACTCGCTCGGCGTCGGCGTCGTCTCGGCCATTCACCGCTCGATCGACTCGCTGACCTCCAACTTCAAGCTCGTGGACGCGATCCAGACCGACGCACCGATCAACCACGGCAACTCCGGCGGCCCGCTCTTCGACGCGCGCGGGCGCGTGATCGGGATCAACGCCCAGATCCGTAGCCAGAGCGGCCAGGCCGAGGGCGTCGGCTTCGCCGTCCCGATCAACTCCGCCAGGCGCTCGATGGACCAGCTGATCGCCAACGGCTCCGTCTCCTACGCGTACGTCGGCGTCGAGACGACCGAGCTGACACCGGCGCTGGCCCGTCGCTTCGGCTACGCGGTCTCGCAGGGAGCGGTCGTGACGGGGATCGTGCGCAACAGCCCGGCGGCCAAGGCCGGGCTCCGCGCCGATTCGTCCCGCGCGCAGGCGTTCGGCGTCGTCTTCCCGCGGAACGGCGACGTGATCGTGGCGATCGACGGCCAGCGCGTGGCCGGCTCCGAAGACATTGCGCGGATTGTCACGAACATGAGCCCGGGCGAGATCGCGCGGTTCACGGTCCAGCGCGGCCACTCCCGCCTCGAGCTGCCGCTGCGCCTGGGTGAGCGCTCGGAGACGCACTAGGATCTGAACCCGTGGTCTTCGGCGGCGAGACAGTCAATTCCTTCTGGTTAGGGACCGCTCGGCGCAGGGAAGGAGCCGGACGATGAGCGAAGAGGGCCGCTCCGTCCGGTTGACGATTCCGGCAAAACCCGAGTACATCACCCTCGGGCGTCTTGCCCTGACCGCGATCGCCGGCGTCCGGCCGGTCTCCGACGAGGCACTGCACGACCTCAAGCTCGCCCTGACCGAGGCCTGCACGAATTCGGTCAAGCACGCCTACGGCGAGAACGGCGTTGGCAACGTGGACATCGTCTACGAGCTGCTCGCCGATCGGCTCGCGGTCGAGATCGGCGATGCGGGCACGGGGTTCGATCCGACCAGCGGACCCGACAACGGAGACGAGCTCGAGGAGGGCGGCCTCGGAATCGCGATCATCCGCGCGCTCACCGACGAGGTCGAGATCGGCGAGCGGGAGGGCGGCGGTTCCCGCCTGCGGTTCGTCAAGCTCCTGAACGACTGAAGACCGGCCAGCGCGATCGCTATCCTCGGCGCCCGCTGATGCTGCAACTCGTCAACGTCGGACAGAAGTCGCTCGCGGACTACGCGACCATCGCCACGCGCGGCCTGATGGAGGAGATCCGGCGGCTCGCGGAGCCTCTGCGCGGCAAGCGCCTCGTCCACGTGTCCGCGACCGCCTTCGGCGGCGGGGTGGCCGAGATCAACTACGCGCTCGTCCCGCTGATGCGCGACGCCGGCCTCGACGCTGAGTGGCGGATCATCGCCGGTGCCGACGAGTTCTTCGCCGCGACGAAGACGATCCACAACGCGCTGCAGGGCGACCCGACCGGGCTGACGCAGACTCAGCAGGAGGTCTACCGCCGCTTCCAGACGCTGAACGCCGAGGAGTTCTCCGACGAGTACGACTACGTGCTCATCCACGACCCGCAGCCCGCCGGGATGATCGAGCACTTCCCCGAGAGCGAGGCCCACTGGATCTGGCGCTGCCACATCGACCTCTCGCAGCCGAATCGCGAGGTGCTCGACTTCCTCCTGCCGTGGCTCGGGCGCTATGACGCGGCGATCTTTCACCGGCAGGAGTACGTCCCGCCCGGCGGGGAGATCTCGCCCGCCTATATCTGGCCGCCGGCGATCGACCCGCTGACTCCGAAGAACATGGCGCTCTCGCCCGAGGACGCGGCGTACATCGTCGACCAGTTCGGGATCGACGTCGAGCGGCCGCTGCTGACCCAGGTCTCGCGCTTCGATCCGTGGAAGGACCCGCTCGGCGTGATCGACGCCTACCGGATCGTCAAGGCCGAGCATCCGGACGTGCAGCTCGCCCTGGTCGGCTCGATGGCGCACGACGACCCTGAGGGCTGGGACTACTACAACCGCACCGTCACCTATGCGGACGGCGACCCCGACGTCTACATCCTCTCGAACCTGAACAACATCGGCTCGGTCGAGGTCAACGCCTTTCAGGTGCACTCGAACGCCGTGATCCAGAAGTCGACCAAGGAGGGCTTCGGCCTGACCGTGACCGAGGCGCTCTGGAAGACGCGGCCGGTGGTGGCGAGCCGCGTGGGCGGGATCGTGGCGCAGATCCAGGACGGCGAGACCGGCTGGCTCGTCGACCCGCACTCGCCCGAGGAGTGCGCGCAGGCCTGCCTGGAGATCCTGGCCGACCCGGCTGCGGCAAGGCAGCGCGCGTTGCGCGGGAAGGAGTACGTCCGCCGGAACTTCCTCATGCCGCGCCTGCTCCGCGACTGGCTCGTGCTGCTGAACAAGCTCGACGGCAACGACACGGCGGGCGCCGAGGTCACTGTCGCGGCCGCGGCGGGGTAGCCCGGCGCGCCCGGGTAGGGTTCGTCGGCGCATGCCTCGTCGCAAGCTGATCGTCGTCTCGAACCGAGGACCGATCACCTACGTGCGCGGTGCCGACGGCGAGCGGGTCGCGCGACGCGGAGGCGGCGGCCTCGTGACCGCACTGCGGAGCCTCGTCTCCCATAACGACGTGACGTGGATCGCAAGCGCGATGAGCGACGAGGATCGCGCCGTCGCGGTCGACGCCGGCGGTGCGGCGATCGATGAGGAGTCGCGCGACGGCTCGTCCTTCAGGCTCCGCCTGCTCGCTCACGACGACACGGCCTACGACTGGTTCTACAACGTCATCTCGAACCCGATGCTCTGGTTCCTGCAGCACTACCTCTGGGAGCTCGCGTACGAGCCGTCGATCGACATCGCGCTCCAGCACGCCTGGGACGGCGGCTACGCCCAGGTGAACGAGACCTTCGCGCACGCGGTGCTCGAGGAGCTCGAGGCGGAGCCCGAGGCGGCGGTCTTCTTCCACGACTACCACCTCTACCTCGCGCCGCAGCTGGTCCGCGAGCGCGCGCCGGACGCGCTGCTCGCGCACTTCGTGCACATCCCGTGGCCGCAGACCGACTACTGGCACGTGCTGCCGGACCGGATCCGGCGCGCGATCCACGACGGGCTGCTCGCCAACGACGTGGTCGGGTTCCACACGCGCCAGTGGGCGCTGAACTTCATGCGGGCCGTCAGCGACCTGGCCGGGGCCGAGGCGGATTTCAGCGACGGCCTGGTCGACCACGACGAGCGGCGCACGCTCGTGACCGTTCACCCGATCTCCGTCGACCCGCACGAGTTCGACGAGCTCGCCTCGAGCGAGGCCGTGCTCGCGGCCGAGCGCGAGCTGATCGCGAGGCGGCCCGAGAAGCTCGTCGTGCGCGTCGACCGGACCGACCCGTCGAAGAACATCGTGCGCGGCTTCCGCGCCTTCGAGCTCTATCTCGACGCGCACCCGGAGATGCACCGGCGGGTGGGGATGCTCGCGCTGCTCGACCCGTCGCGCCAGGACATCCCGGAGTACGCCGAGTACCTCGGCGCGATCCAGCGTGAGGCGCGCCGGGTCAACGACCGCTTCCAGCAGGACGGCTGGCTACCGATCGAGCTCACGATCGAGGACAACTTCCTCGGCTCGGTCGCCGCCTACAAGCAGTTCGACGCGCTGTTCGTGAACGCGATCTTCGACGGCATGAACCTGATTGCCAAGGAAGCGCCGCTCGTGAACGAGCGCGACGGTGTGCTCATCCTCTCCGAGAACGCGGGCGCGCACGCCGAGCTGGGGGAGTGGGCGCTGTCGGTGAACCCGTTCGACGTCGCCGGCCAGGCGGAGGCGATTCACACGGCCCTGACGATGGGCGAGTCAGAGCGGCGTGCGCGGCTCGAAGGGATCCGCGCGCACGTGCGCGAGCACGACGTGGCCGAATGGATCGAGGCGCAGCTGGCCGATCTCGACCGCTCTCGCGCGAGCGTGAGTTAGAGCGCGAACTTCTCGACGACGAGGAACCCGTTGCGTTGCCGCACGATCTTCTCGACGTCGGTCTTCTCGTGCCCGGGCCTGATCAGGAACCAGTCGTCGTGCGCTCGGATCCGCTGGTAGTCATCGATCGGGACGGTCACCTTGTCGAAGCAGGTCTCGTCGCCGCACTCGCAGACCCACTCAGGATCCGGACCGGAGAAGTTCGCCTGCATGTCCGCGACCCGCTCGTTCACCTCGCGGAACAGCTTCTCGTTCTCGATGATCCGTTCTTCCCGGTCCACGACCCCCGGCGATCTTATCCCGCGGGTCTAGGATCACGGTCGTGAGCGAGCTTTCACACGTGGACGAGGCCGGCGAGGTCCGGATGGTGGACGTCGGCGGCAAGCCGGTCTCGCGGCGCCGAGCGGTGGCGCGCGCGGTCGTGCGATTGGCGCCGGAAACCGTCGGTCAGCTCGCCTCGCTGCCGAAGGGCGACGCGCTCGTGACGGCGAAGCTCGCGGGCATTCAGGCGGCGAAGCGGACGAGCGAGCTGATCCCGCTTTGCCACCCGCTGCCGCTGACCCACGTCGGCGTCGAGATCGAGCTCGGCGAGGCGGAGGTCGAGATCGTCGCCTCGGCCGAGACAACCGCGCAGACCGGCGTCGAGATGGAGGCGCTCGTGGCCGCCTCGGTCGCGGCCCTGACCATTTACGACATGGCGAAGGCGATCGACAAGGCGATGGTGATCGGCGAGGTGCGGCTGCTGGAGAAGACGAAGTCGTGAAGGCCGCCGTGCTGACGGTCTCGGACGGCGTTGCCGAGGGCACGCGGGAGGACAAGAGCGGCGAGACGCTCGCGAGCCTGCTCGGTGAGGCGGGCTACGAGGTCGAGCGCCGGACCGTGCCCGACGACCGCGACGCGATCGCCGAGGCGATCGCCGAGCTGGCCGAGGACTCGGCGGTGGTGCTCACTACCGGCGGCACCGGCCTCGGGCCGCGCGACGTGACCCCAGAGGCGACGGCCGAGGTGCTCGAGCGCGTGGCGCCCGGGATCGCCGAGGCGCTGCGTGCCGACTCCCTCGCGAAGACCCCGCACGCCCTGCTCTCGCGCGGCCTCGCCGGAGTGCGCGGCCGGGCGCTGATCGTGAACCTGCCCGGCTCACCGGGCGGCTGCCGTGACGGCTTCGAGGTGCTGCGCCCGGCGCTGAAGCACGCGGTCGAGCTGCTCGCGGGAGAGCCAACGGCACACAAACAGACATGACCGCGCTCGCCTACCCGGCACGCTTCTACTCGCTCGTCAAGTTCGAGCACACGATCTTCGCGCTGCCGTTCGCCTACGTCGGCGCGTTCCTGGCGGTCGACGCCATGCCGAGCGCGCACGACCTGATCTGGATCACGGTCGCGATGGTCGGCGCCCGCTCGCTCGCTATGGGGCTGAACCGACTGATCGACGCCGGTCTCGACGCGCGCAACCCGCGCACCGCGGGCCGGGAGCTGCCGAGCGGCTTGCTCTCGCCCATCGCCGTGGTCGCTTTCTGCGTGGCCTCGCTGGTCGTCTTCCTGATCGCGGTTTTCCAGCTCGACCCGCTCGTGCACTGGCTCTGGCCGATTCCGGTCGCCGGGTTCGTGATCTACCCGTACCTGAAGCGCTGGACCTGGCTCTGCCACTTTTGGCTCGGCGCGGTCGACGGGCTCGCCCCGGTCGGTGCCTGGGCAGCGATCACGGGGACGATCCCGTGGGAGGCGTGGGCGCTCGGCGGCGCCGTCGCGCTCTGGGTGGCCGGCTTCGACTGCTTCTACGCGCTGCTCGACCTCGAGGTCGACCGCGAGCAGGGGCTGCAGTCGGTGGCCGTGCGCTTCGGCGAGCGCGGCGCCTTCGTCGCCGCCCGGCTTTGCCACCTCGGCACGGTGGCGTTTCTCGTTGCCGCCGGGCTCGGCCTGGACGTCGGCGCCTTCTACTGGCTCGGCGTGGCAGTCGTGGCCGGGCTGCTCGCCTACGAGCACTCGCTCGTCCGGCCCGGCGACCTGCGGCGCCTCGACACGGCGTTCTTCACGATGAACGGCGTCATTTCGGTCGCGTTCTTCGTCTTCGTGCTGCTGGACGTCCTGTGATCCGCGCGGCCGGGCTCGAGAAGGACTACGGCGAGAAGCGCGTCCTGCGCGGGCTCGACTTCGAGCTCGAGCGCGGCGGCTTCCTCGTCGTCACCGGCGCCAACGGGTCGGGCAAGACGACGCTGCTGCGACTCTGCGCGGGGCTCGCGATCCCCACCGGGGGTTCACTGGAGGTCGAGCCGGAACGCGGGGCGATCGGGTTTCTCGGCCACGAGCCGCTCGTCTACCGCGAGCTGACGGCGCTCGAGAACCTCGACCTCTACGGGCGGCTCTACCGCGTGCCCGAGCGGCGCGAGCGGATCGGGATGCTGCTCGAGCGCTTCGGGCTCTGGGAGTCGCGCCGCGAGCGCGCGGCAAAGCTCTCGCGCGGGCAATTGCAGCGGCTCGCGCTCTGCCGGTCGCTCCTGCACAAGCCCGAACTGCTGATCCTCGACGAGCCCTTCAGCGGGCTTGACGAAGCGGGCGCCGAGCTGCTCGACCGCGAGCTCGCCGGGATGCTTGACCGGCGGACGATTCTCGTCGCCACCCACGATCCCGAGCGGGTCGCGCCGCTCGCCAGCGGGAGGCTCGCGCTCGCGTGAGGAGCTACTTCGCCGACACCGCGACGCTGGCGCGCAAGGACCTGCGGCTCGAGCTGCGGGCCCGCGACACGCTGCCCGCGATGCTGCTGTTCGTGGTCGCGATCCTGGTCGTCTTCCACTTCGCGCTGCCGACCGGCTCCTCGCGGCTCGCCGAGCTCGGGTTGCTCTGGGTCGCGATTCTTTTCACGGCGCTGCTCGGCCTCGGCCGCGCCTTCGTCGCCGAGCGCGAGCAGGGCCTGCTCGATGGACTCGTGCTGGCGCCGGTCGACCGCAGCGCGATCTGGCTGGCGAAGGCGATTGCCACGCTCGCGTTCCTGGTCGCGGCCGAGGTGGTCGCGCTGCCGGCCTTCGCGCTCTTCTTCGAGCCCGTGGGCTGGGCGACGGTCGCGGGGGTGCTGCTCGCCGACCTCGGCATCTGCGCGGTCGGGACGCTCCTCGCCGCTATGGCCGCAGCAGGCCGGGCGCGCGAGCTGCTGCTGCCGCTGCTCTTCCTGCCGCTCGCGCTGCCGATCGTGATCGGCGGCGTCGGCGCGAGCGTGGCCGACAGCCCCGGCCGCTACCTCGGCTTCCTCGCGCTCTACGATGCGATCTTCGCGCTGCTCGCCTGGGCGTCGTTCGAGTACGTCGTCACGGAGTGACCGCGCCGGCGATCGCCTCGACGTGGCGGTGGTCGGTGCCGCAGCAGCCGCCGAAGACCCTCAGCGCGGGCAGGCGCTCGCTCAGCTCGCGGTAGGCCGCGGCAAGCTCGGCCGGGTCGCCCTCGTCGAGCGTGTCGGCCTCGTCCAGCTCCGCGTGGCTCAGCTTGGACGCGTTGGCGCGGATGCCCCGCAACCGTTCGATCCACGGAGCGTCCGATTCGAGCGCGCCGGCGAAGTGGGTCGGGTGGGCGCAATTGACCATGAAGTACGCGGCAGCGCCGTCGGTCTCGGCGTCGACGTGCTCGATCGCCTCGCCGAGCGTCTGACCGCTGGGCAGCCGGCCGTCGGTCTCGACCGTGAAGGAGACGACGACGGGAAGGCCGGTCTTGTGCACGGCCCGCACGATCCCGACCGCTTCGTCCGCGTAGGTCAGCGTCAACGCGCTGACGGCGTCCGCGGCGGTGTCGCCAAAGACGTCGGCCTGGAACGAGTGGTAGCGCTCGGCCTCGTCCGGCGACTGCTGCTCGCCGACGACGTAGCCGTCACCGCGCGGCCCGATGGAGCCGCTGATCAGCAGTGGCGGATTGCCGCCGGTCTCCGCGCGTAAGCCTTCCAGCAGCGCAACGCCGCTGCGGTTGAGCTCGGCGAGCCGCTCGCGCGAGTAGCCCAGGCGCTCGCCCCAGTCCGGGCTCGCCCGCCAGGTCGGCGTGTCGAGCAGCACCCCGACGCCGTGCTCGCGGCCGATGGCCAGGAACCGGCGGAAGTAGGCGCGCAACGCTTCCGACCCGGCTTCGTCGTCCAGCAGCACGAAGCTCGCGAAGTCCGGCAGCTCGAGGCCCTCGTGGAAGATCAACACGGTCTCCATCCCGCCGTCCGTGATGAACGTGGGACCGTCGAGCTGCGGCAGGCTCACGTCGCCGGAACCGGCGCGCCTCGCCGGGCGAGGCGCCGTTGCTCCCGCTCGTCGGGCCACATCGCGACGAACGAGCCGAGCAGGAAGACGAAGCCCGCCAGCCAGATCAGGTCGACCAGCGGGTTGACGAGCGCCTTGATCACGACCGAGCCGTCGTTGTTGAACTGGTCGCCGATCAGGAACAGGTCCTGCGCTCGCAGCCAGTCGGTGCGGATCCCGACCTCGTTCGAGACCTGGCCCTCGACCGGGTAGCTGTTCTTGCCGGCGAGGTAGGTGCCGAGGCTCTGGCCGCCGCGCGAGACGGCGAGGCGAGCGCGGATCTCGGTGCGGTTCGGTGCGTTGCGTTCGACAGAGCCGAGATAGCGCAGGTCGTAGCCGCCGATCACCATCGTCTGGCCTGGCTGGAGCTTCTGCACCTTGGTCGAGCCGTAGGCACCGCCGGCGACCCCCAGCGCGAGCAGCACGATCGCGGCATGGACGATGTAGCCGCCGTAGCGGCGGCGGTTGCGGCCGACGAGCGACGAGAACGCAGCCGGCCAGCTCGAGCGGTCGAGCGCGCGCCGGGCCCGCGTGCCGCGGATGAACTCGAGCGCGATCGCGCCGAGCACGAACGCGCAGAACGTGTACGCGACCAGGCCGGGCTTGCTCGAGCCCGCGCCCAGGGCGACCAGTGCGATACCCACGACCAGCGCGAACACCGCCGGGCCGATCAGGCTCGTGCCGAGCGCTCGCAGCGAGGTGCGCCGCCAGGCGACCAACGGCCCGATGCCCATCAGTAACAGCAGCGGCAGCCCGAGCACGCGCAGGAAGAAGTTGAAGTACGGCGGCCCGACGGTGATCTTCTCGCCGCGCACGAGCTCCGACAGGAGCGGGAACGCGACCCCCCAGAGCACGGTCAGGGTCAGGGCGACGAGCAGCAGGTTGTTGTAGAGGAACGCCGCCTCACGCGAGGCGAGCGACTCCAGCCGTGTCTTCGTCCGCAGCAGCGGCAGCCGCCAGAAGATCAGGGCTGTCGAGAAGGCGGCGACGACCGCGATGAAGCCGAGCAGCCACGGCCCGATCGAGGACTGCGTGAAGCTGTGGATCGAGCTGATCACGCCGCTGCGCGTGAGAAAGGTGCCGAACAGCGAGAGGCAGAACGCGAGCGAGACGAGCACCGCGTTCCAGACCCGCAGCATGTTCTTCTTCTCCTGCACCATCACCGAGTGCAGGAACGCCGTCGAGGCGAGCCACGGCATCAGCGCCGCGTTCTCGACCGGGTCCCACGCGTAGTAGCCACCCCAGCCGACTTCCTCGTACGCCCACTTCGCGCCGAGCAGGATCCCGATTCCGAGCGCCGTCCACGCCAGCAGCGTCCAGCGGCGGGTGGCCACGATCCAGACCTCGTCGAAGCGGCCCGAGAGGAGCGCGCCCATGGCGAAAGCGAACGGGATCGTCAGGCCCACGTAGCCGAGGTAGAGCAGGGGCGGGTGGATCATCATGTACGGGTTCTGCAGGCTCGGGTTGAGGCCCGCGCCGTCGAGCGGCGCGGCCTGCAACTGGAACGGGCTCGAGACGAAGACGAGCAGGAACGCGAAGAAGGTCGCGACGCCGCCGAGCACCGGCACCGTCCAGGGCAGCAGCCTGCGGATCAGCCCGCGGTTCAGCGTGACGGCGATCGAGCTGAGCGCGGTGAGGACGAACAGCCAGAGCAGGAGCGAGCCCTCCTGGCCGCCCCAGAAGCCGGTCCACGAGTACGGGAACGGCAGCTTGCGCGACGAGTGGTCGGCGACGTAGGTGAACGTGTAGTCACGCGCGTTGAAAGCGTGCAGGAGCACGAAGGCGGCGACGGCGGTCGCGGCGAAGGCGCCGACGAGCGCATTCCGAGCCGACTCGTGGAGCCGGCGGCGGCCGTCGTAGGCGGCGAGACCTCCTGCCACGACGGCATAGAGCGCGAGCCCGAAGGCGACGAAGAGGGCGGCGCGCCCGAGGTCGGCCACGGGGGCGAGTCTAGCTGCCATGATTCCAGCGGTTTCCGGTGTCCGCCCGCCTCCGCTACATCCCGCTGCCCGCGCTCGCCTGGAGCGCCGTCGTCGTGCTCGGCAGCGCGATCGCCCTGATCTTCTTCTACGCCCCGCTGGACGCCGATCAGGGACTGACCCAGAAGATCTTCTACATCCACGTGCCGATCGCGCTGACCTCGTACGCCTGCTTCGGCTGGGGGGCGTGGAAGGCCTTGACCCATCTGCGCACGCGCGCCCCCGGCGCCGACCTCGAGAGCTACGCGGCGATCCACCAGGGCGTCATCTTCGGCGCGCTGACGCTCGTCACCGGCTCGATCTGGGCACGCGCCTCGTGGGGGATCTGGTGGACGTGGAGCTCGAACCAGCTGGTCACGTTCCTCGTCCTGTTCCTCTTCTACTCGGCCTACTTCATGCTCCGCTACTCGGTCGAGCCCGGTCCGGCGCGGGCGAACATGTGCGCCGTCTACGCGCTCTTCGGGGTCGTGCTGATCCCGGTTTCGTGGCTGTCGATCCGCCTGGCCAACGACTTCATCCACCCGACCGTCTTCACCCGTCACGGGCCGCAGATGTCCGGCTCGATGTTCTTCACCTTCTGCGTCTCGTGGGTGGGTTTGCTGCTGCTCGCGGCGACGATGTACCGCGTCGAGCTGGCCGGGAAGCGGCTGGACGCGCGCCTGCGCGAGCTGCGGGAACTGCTCGCGTGAGCTCTGGCGAGAAGTACGTCGCGGCCGCGTACCTGGTCGTGTTCGTCGGGGTGCTCGCGTGGGTGGCGATCATCGCGTCGAAGCTGGCCCGGCTCCAGCGCGAGGTCGCGGAGCTCGTCGAGCTGGCGCGGCGTCGACGCGATGCTGCTTAGGGTCGGCTCGCGCGGCTCGCGGCTCGCGCTGACGCAGGCCGAGCTCGCCGCCGAGCGACTGCGGCGGCCGGGCGTGGAGATCGCGCTGGTGCCGATCACGACGGCAGGCGACCGCGACCGGACGAAGCCGTTCGGCGAGATCGGCTCGCGCGGCGTCTTCGTCAAGGAGCTCGAGGAGGCGCTGCTCGATGGTCGCATCGACGTCGCTGTGCACTCGGCGAAGGACATGACGTCTTCGGACGCGGACGGCCTGGCCGTCGGTGCGTACCTCGAGCGGGATGACCCGCGCGATGCGCTCTGCGGAGCCTCGGAGCTACGGCCGGGGATGCGGGTCGGCACGGCCTCGGTGCGACGCCGTGCCCAGCTGCTGGCTCTGGAGCCGTCGCTCTCGATCGAGCCGCTGCGCGGGAACATCGAAACGCGGCTGCGCAAGCGGGGCGAGCGTGGGCTGGACGCGGTTGTGCTCGCGGCGTGCGGGCTCGACCGGCTCGGCCTGGAGCGCGAGATCGGCCGGCGCTTTTCGCCGGAGGAGCTCTTGCCCGAGGCAGGGCAAGGCGCGCTGGCGCTGCAGGTGCGGTCGGGAGAGGCGGCCCGTGTCGCCGAGGTCGACCACGAGGAGACGCGCCGGCGGGTCGAGGCCGAGCGCGCGGTCGTGTTCGCCGTCGGCGGCGGCTGCCTGGCGCCGGTCGCCGCGCATCACGACGGCAGCGTCCTGACCGGCATGATCGCGGCCGAGGATGGCTCGTGGCTCGAGCTCCGTCAGGGCGCTGACCCGGCCGCGCTGGCCGCCGAACTGCTCGCGGTGGCCCAGAAGTGACACTTCCGGCACACCCCCGTCACAGACACGTGCGCGTTCCACGACTACCGTGACTTCTCCCCGGGTGGGTGGGGGCTAGGGATGGGACCCGCTTCGCAACCCCTGCGCGTGATCGTCACGCGGGCGCGCGGACAGCTCGAGCCGCTCGCCGGGCGGATCGAAGCGCTTGGGCTCGAGGTCCTGCGCTGCCCGCTGATCGAGCTCGAGCCTGTCGGGTCAGGGCAGGTCGACGTGGACGGCTACGACTGGGTGGTCGTCACCAGCCCGTTCGGTGCGCGGGAGCTCCTCCGACGCGCCCGAGGCTCGCTGCCGCCCGTCGCCGCGATCGGCCCTGGCACGGCGGCCGCTCTCGCCGAGGGAGGCGTCGAGCCTGCGCTCGTGCCTGCCGTCTCGACGCAGGAGGGACTGCTGGCGGCGCTGCCACGGCCGGCGGGCCGCGTCCTCTTTGCGGGAGCAGAGCGCGCCCGGCCGCTGCTCGCCGAGGAGCTCGGAGCCGACGTCGTCCCGCTTTATCGCACGACGGCGCTCAGGCCGGATCCGCTGCCCGAAGGCGACCTCGTTGTGCTGGCCTCGGCATCGGCCGCGGAGGCCTTCGCCGCTCTGGGCCTCGAGCTGCCGGCGGTCTCGATCGGGCCGGAGACGACGCGAGCGGCAGAGGCGGCCGGCGTCGAGGTCATCGTCGAGGCGCGCCCGCACGACCTTGACGGGCTGGTCGAGGCCGTCAGGCAGGCGGCGGCGAAACGGACGCCTTAGGCTCCCGACCGATGGTGATCACGTTCCTGTCCGACTTTGGGCTGCAGGACGACTTCGTCGGCACCTGCCACGGCGTGATCAAACGGATCGCGCCCGAGGCGGAGATCATCGACATCACGCACGGGATCCCGCCGCAGCAGGTGCTGCAGGGCTCGCTCGTTCTCTGCAACACGCTTCCGTACATGCCGGTCGGGGTCCATCTCGCGGTCGTCGATCCGGGCGTCGGCAGCCATCGTCGTGCGCTTGCGCTCCGGACGGGCGACGACCGTTTGCTGGTCGGCCCGGACAACGGGTTGCTGCTGCCCGCGGCGGACACGCTCGGCGGCGTCGCCGAGGTGCACGAGCTGGCCAACTCCGAGTACGCGCTCGACATGGTCTCGCGCACGTTTCACGGCCGAGATCTCTTCTCGCCGGCCGCAGCGCATCTGGCGCTCGGCGTGCCGCTCGCCGAGCTCGGTCCTCCGATCGATCCGCAGGCGCTCGCCCGGCTCGACCTGCCGGAGCCCGAGGTGGGCCAGAACCGGATCCGCGCCGTCGTGCTCTACGTCGACCACTTCGGGAACATGCAGCTGAACCTCAAACGGGAGCACCTCGAGGAGGCGGGCGTCCTGCCGGGCGTCACCGTCGAGCTCGAGCTGGCGTTCGACCGCTACTACGCGACAGCTGCGCGCACATTCGCCGATGCCCGGCCGGGCGACATCATCCTCTACGAGGATTCCTACGGGAACATCGCGATCGCGATCAACGGCGGGAGCGCGGCGGCGCTGTTCGGGGCGGGCCCGGAAGCCGAGGTTCGCATCCACCTGCGTACGCCATGAAGCTGGCCGACCTGGAACGGTCGCTGGGGCGCCGGGTGGCCCGGATGACGACGAATGCGGTCGTCGCCAGGCCCCGTCTCTGGGGTGCGCTTCGTTGGCTGACGCGTGCGCAGTTCGACCGGCTCGCGCCGGTTTGGGACTCGATGCGACGGCCGGAAGCGTTCGCCGCGCTGGAACGCGCGCTCGAGACGCTGCCTGCTGCGCCGAAGCGGGTGCTCGATCTCGGGACCGGCACCGGGCTCGCGGCCTTCGTCGCAGCGCAGCGCTTTCCGGAGGCCGAGGTGGTCGGCATCGACCTCGCACCTGGCATGGTCGAACAGGCCAGCCAGCGCACGCCACCAGAGCTGGCCGGTCGCGTGCGCTTCGAGCAGGGCGATGCGGCGAGGCTGCCGTTCGAGGACGGCGCATTCGATCTCGTCCAGCTCGCCAACATGATCCCGTTCTTCGACGAGCTCGCCCGGGTGACCGCTCCCGGCGGACACCTCGTCCTGTCCTTCTCGGCAGGTCCCGAGACACCCATCTGGGTGCCGCCCGAGCGCCTGCGCCGCGAGCTCGGCGTGCACGGTTTTACGGACTTTGCGGACTTCGAGGCCGAGGGCGCGACGGCGCTTCTTGCCCGGCGGGCCGATCGCCTCTAGTGTCTCGCGCCACAAGGACGTTCGCGGCGCGGTCACACCGGCCCGGACGTCCTTCCTTTGCGATGGGCGCGGCTAGACTAGGCGGCCGCGGCGAGGTAGCTCAGTTGGTAGAGCACACGGCTGAAAACCGTGGTGTCGCCGGTTCGATCCCGGCCCTCGCCATCAGCCTCTCGCCCGGACCGTCGCCAGCCGGTCGAGCAGGCCCTCGAGCAGCTCGTTCTTGAGCAGCACCTCGTCGGCGCCGGCGTCGCGCACGGCGCGGTGGAGGGCCGGCGCCTCGTCGCCGGTGAGCGCGATCAGGCAGAGGCTCGGATGGTCGCGTCGCAGCCGTGCGGTTGCAGTGACGCCATCCAGCAGCGGCATGTGCAGGTCGAGCACCACCGCGTCAGGCTCCAGGCGGTCGGTGAGCTCGATCGCCTCGAGCCCGTTCTCCGCAGCGCCGATCACGTTCAGTTCCGGCTGCCGGTCGATCACCTCTTGCAGCGAGTGACGGAAGCCGGCGTCGTCGTCAGCGATCAGGACGCGGATGTTCGCCTCGGCCGACGTTGCGTGAGTCATCGCTGACGACGTTAGCCTTGTCACGGTGAGCGCTCAAGAGACCCAACCGCCGGTTGCGGTGATCGGCGCCGGCCTCGACCTGGGCGCCGGCCGCCGTGGGGTCGACATGGGCCCGTCCGCGATCCGGTACGCGGGGCTCGACGAGCGGATCACCGAGCTGGGCCGCCGCTGCGATGACTGGGGCGACGTCGTGACGGCCGTGGCGGAGGCGACGGCGGTCGGTGACGAGCACATGCGCTACCTCCCGGAGATCAAAGCCACGTGCGAGCGAATCGCGGCTCTCGTCGCACGGGCGGTCGACGAGGGCTCGTTACCGCTGGTGCTCGGTGGCGACCATTCGGTCGCGTTGGGCACGCTCGGCGGGATGGCCCGCGCCCGCGGTCCTGGCGGCGTGCTCTGGTTCGACGCGCACGGCGACCTGAACCGGCCCGAGACGTCGCCGAGCGGAAATGTCCACGGGATGCCGCTTGCGGCCGCGCTCGGTCTCGCCGGCCCGGAGTTCGAGAGCGACGAGTACCCGCTGCCGGCCGTCGAGCCGGGGCGGGTCGCGCTGGTCGGTGTCCGTTCGCTCGACCCCGGTGAGCAGGCCGTGCTCGCCGAGTTGGAGACACGTGTTTTCACGATGAGCGACCTCGACCGGATGGGCGTCGAGGCCGCGCTGCGCGAGGCGCTCGAGCACGTGAGCGGCGACGGCTTCGTTCACCTCAGCCTGGACATGGACGTGCTCGATCCCGAGGTCGCGCCCGGGGTGGGCACGCCCGTTCGCGGCGGTCTTTCGTACCGGGAGGCCCACCTGGCGATGGAACTGGTCGCCGAGTCGGGGGTGGTCGGATCGCTCGAGGTCGTGGAGGTCAACCCGATCCTCGACCGCGAGAACCAGACCGCCAAGCTGGCCGTGGAGCTCGTGGCGAGCGCTCTCGGCGCGCGAATTCTGTAACACGCGCGAGAACCTTCCCCCGGGGTCCCCCTCGTGTTCCCCCCTGCAATCAGCCTAACGGCGGCCGATTCACGCGTGTGAAACGCGACTGTGACGAATGAGGTACTTCTCGACCGCGTCGGCGGTCGGCTCGAACGCGTCCCAGTAGACGACGTGGCCTCCCGGCACGGCGACCAGCTCCAGGCCGTCGCCCAGCGTCGCCGGGTACTCCTCGAGCTGGTCCTCGCGCACCAGCCCGAACTGCTCGGCGTGGACGAGCAGCGTCGGCACCCCGGCGAGCACGGTCGACGGCGGCGGCTCGCGGCAGAGCTCGCTGTACATGCTTGCGACGGCGGCCCTCGCATAGCGCCAGCGCAGGCGGCCGTCGGGCGATGCGGTCAGATGCTCGCGAGCCTCCTCCTCCAAAGCCGCCCGCGGCGTCAGCGAGCCGCTCGTCAGGCGCGCCTCGATCGCCTCGTCTGCGGAACCGAACGCATGGTCCTTCGCGGCCTCCTGGGCGAAGTCGAAGCCGAAGTGGGGCAGGATCTGGATCGCGGGGTCGAGCAGCACCGCGCAGACGAGCAGCTCCGGTCGCCGTGCCGCGAGCTCCAGCACCAGCCGGCCGCCGAAGCTGTGGCCGACCCACATCCCCGGCCCTTCGGCCTCGAAGGTCTCGAGCAGGTCGTCCAGGTGCGTCTCGAGGTTCCAGGGCGGCTCCCAGTCCGACGAGCCGTGCCCGCGCAGGTCGGGCGCGAGCACGTGGAAGTGCGCCGCCAGGCGCTCCTCCGCAAGCTTCCGATAGCGCCGGCCGTGCGCGGAGACGCCGTGCACGCCCACGACCGTGGGAGCGTCCTGGTCTCCCCACTCGTGGACGTGCAATCGCATCCGAGTCAGACTAACGAGCGATGCTCGGCCTGCTCTACGACATCCACGGCAACATTCCGGCGCTCGAGCGGGTGATCGCGGAGGCAGACGACGAAGGGATCGACCGCTGGCTTCTCGGCGGTGACTACGGCACGCCGAGCCCGTGGCCGCTCGAGACCCTCGACCGGCTCAAGCAGCTCCCGAATGCGACCTGGATCCGCGGCAACGGCGAGCGCTGGCTGCGCGAGCCACCGCTCGACCGGCCCGAGGTGATGGAGTCGTACGCGATCTTCCGCGGCCACTTGCCCGACGAGGTGGTCGACGCTCTCTACGCCCTGCCGCCGCAAGCCGAGGTCGACGGCGTGCTCTACGTGCACGGCTCGCCGCTCTCGGACGTCGAGAGCTTCGCACCGCAGCCTAAGCCCGACGAGGAGCGGTTGCTGGCCGGTGTGCGCGACCGGCAGATCGTCTTCGGCCACAGTCACCAGCAGTTCCGGCGACCCGGGCCCGCGGGCACCGAGCTGCTCAACCCGGGCAGCGTCGGCATGCCGCTCGACGGCGACACCCGGGCCGCCTGGGCGGTCCGCTACAGCGACGGCCAGTTCGAGTTTCGGCGAACCGCGTACGACAACCAGCGCGCCGCCGATGCCTACCGCAAGCTCGGCGGCGAGTTCGGCGAGTTCGCGGCCCGCCGGATCGAGCGCGGCTCCGACTAACCCAGGGACGCCTCGAAGGAGATCTCGACGCCGGTGAGCGCGTTCGAGACCGGGCAGCCGTCCTTAGCCGTCTGTGCGGCGGCCTGGAACTCGGCGGCGTCGATCCCGTCGACCTGACCGCGAACCGTGAGGTGCATCGTCGTGATGCGGAAGCCGGCTTCGGTCTGGTCGAGCGTGCAGACAGCGTCCGTCTCGAGCTTCGCGGGCGGGTGCCCGGCCTGGGCGAGCCCGTTCGCCAGGGCCATCGAGATACAGGTCGCGTGGGCGGCGGCGAGCAGCTCCTCCGGGCTCGTCTTGCCGCCCGACTCGGGCGTGAAGCGAGAGGCGAACGTCACCTCCTGGCCGGTGATCGCGCCGCTGCCGACCTCGAATGTGCCCGACCCGCTGCGCAGGTCGCCCTCCCAGGTCGCGTGAGCCGTCCGTTCGATCGCCATCTCGCTCCTTCCGTCGCTGAGGACCGAGGCTAGCCGAGCGTCGGTCAGTGCCGGTGGCAGGAACGACCGCCCGCGGCGAGCCGGTCGAGAACCTGGTTCTCGCGGCTCTCGTAGGCGGCGTCGACCGAGCTGCCGGCCCGGTAGTCGTGCAGGCCGCCGATCCTCGCCTCGACATCCGGCGTCACCCCCGGCCCGATCAGCCGCAGCCGGTAGCTGGAGCCGACGCCGGTGCCGCGGCTGTCGTGCGGGTAGAAGCCGTTGCAGAAGACGCCGGTCGGCGCGTGCGAAAGGAAGGCGTTCTCGCGGCGCCAGCCGCTGCCGTAGCTCGAGTTGAGGGTGTCGAGGTAGAGCAGCCGCCCGTAGGAGTCGGTCGGCGCCCCCCGCGAGTCGTGGCTGAAGCCGTAGACCGGTTGCCCGCGGTAGGTGACCCGGCCGAAGACCTCGTGGAAGTGCCTGCTGTAGATCCAGTCGACGTGCAGCTCGACCTGTGCGGTCTGGCCACTCCAGTGGGAGACGCGCAACGAGTACGAGCGCTGCCGTGCCAGCCACGGCGCGACCCCGAAGTTCGGCTGGTCGACCATCCATTCCTGAACGGCCCAGTAGGAACCATTCGACGCCTTGCACGCGGCCACGAGCGCGGGCAGGGCGGGGCCGTCGTAGGCGGCGCACGTGTTCGGGAACGTCTTCCAGAGCGCGTGGCCGGTCGAGCGCCAGCCGCCGCTGTAGTCGATCCGGAACCGCACCTGTCGGACCGAGTGGCTGGGCGCTCGCGCGTTGACGGCGCCTGCCACGAGCACGCGGCGGGCAGCCGCGTCCTTGCGGTAGTAGACCATCGCCCGGCCGGAGCGATCGACCCTCACCGTGACCGGCATTCGCGAGCGGACGTGGTCGACGAACTGGCTCGCGGGCGCTGCGGGCGGGAGAACGACGGCGAGAGCCGCCAGGGCTGTGACGGCGAT
>DATIOF010000133.1:0-5180 GCA_035473395.1 Gaiellaceae bacterium | reverse complement strand
GCTGCCCGCGGCGCTTGCGGCCGGGGATGGGCCGACGATCGTCTGCGCGCAACTCGGGAACGTCAACACCGGCGCGTGTGACGATGTCACCGCTGTCGCTGACGCGGTCGATGGCACGGGCGCGTGGCTCCACGTCGACGGAGCATTTGGCCTCTGGGCCGCCGCATCGACGCGCTTCCGTCACCTCGCCGCCGGTGCCGAGCGCGCCGACTCGTGGGCCACGGACGCGCACAAGTGGCTGAACGTGCCCTACGACTCCGGGATCGTCTTCTGCAAGCATCCGGAGTCGCACCGCGCGGCGATGACGATTTCGGCCTCGTACCTGATCCAGGACGAGGGCGCGCAGCGAGTGCGCGACGAGGTCGACTGGGTGCCCGAGTTCTCCCGCCGAGCGCGCGGATTCTCGGTGTACGCGGCGCTGCGTTCGCTCGGGCGCAGCGGCCTGGTCGAGCTCGTCGAGCGCTGCTGCGACGGCGCCGCTCGCTTCGCCGAGCGGATCGTTCAGCTCGAAGGCGTCGAGCTTCTGAATGAGGTCGTCCTCAACCAGGTGCTCTTCCGCTTCGAGTCGGACGAGCGCACCGACGAGGTGCTCGCGCACGTGCAGGAGAGCGGGCGCATCTGGCTGAGCGGCACCACCTGGGACGGCCGCAAGGCGATCCGCGTCTCGGTCTCGAACTGGCAGACCGGCGACGAAGAGATCGACCTCGCGGTCGAGGCCTTCCGTCAGGCCGGAAAGTCCCCGGCGCGGTAGAGCTGGCCCTCGAGCTTCCGGCCGAAGATTCCCTCCAGCCAGCTCGAGATGGCGATCAGGGCGTCGAGGTCGACGCCGGTCTCGATCCCTTCGTGCTCGAGCAGGTAGGCGAGGTCCTCGGTTGCGACGTTGCCGCTGGCGCGCGGTGCGTACGGGCAGCCGCCGAGCCCGCCGACCGACGCGTCGAGCACGGTCGCGCCTGCCTCGAGCGCCGCCAGCGCGTTCGCATAGCCGGTGTTGCGCGTGTTGTGCCCGTGGAAGCCCACCGCGCCCGTCCGCTCGACCAGCGAGCGAACCTCGCGCGGCGCGGCCACGCCGATCGTGTCCGCCAGAACGACCTCGGCGCCGTCGAAGCGCCCGGCGAGCTCGGCGACACGGGCAGGATCGACCCGCCCTTCGAACGGGCAGCCGAACGCGACGCTGATCGTCACCGTCGCCGGCACCTGCGCCGCAACGAGGATCTGCTCGACCCGCGCGGCCGCCTCGTCGAGCGAGGCGTTGCCGTTGTGCCGGTTGAACTCCTCGGTCGCGCCGAGGGTCGCATTCACCCGGTCCAGGCCGGTCACAGCGAAGCGCTCATAGCCGCGCTCGTTCAGTACCAGGCCTGAGTACTCGGTGCCGTCGCGCCGCTCGATTCCGGCGACCACCTCCTCGGCGCCGGCCATCTGCGGCACGCGGTCGTCACGGACGAAGCTGACCGCCTCGACACGCGGCAGGCCCGCGGCGGCGAGGCGGTTGACGAGCTCCGCCCGCGTCGCCGGCTCCAGCGCCTCGGCCTCGTTCTGGAGGCCGTCGCGCGGGCCGACGTCGCAGAGCGTGAGAGTCAACTACTCGTCGAAGCCCGAGGCGTCGACGTGCTGGGGCGTGATCCGCACCGTGATGCGCTCCTCCTCGGGATTGCGCCACGGGTACTCGTCCTGGCCCAGGTACTTCTTCGCGAGCCGGTCGATCTGGCCGTCCGCGCCGTCGGTCGTCAGCTCGGCCGTGCCGCTGACCGCGACCCACTTGTAGGTGTTCTCCGGGTCGACCACCAGCAGAGAGACGCGCGGGTCGCGGCGCAGGTGCTTCTCCTTCGCGCGCCCGGTCGCGGTGTTGAAGCTGACCTCGCCGGTGTTCGTGTCGACCCAGACGATCGTCGAGTGGGGCGAGCCGTCGTCGCGCAGCGTCGTCACCGTGCCGACGAAGGGCTGCTCGAGGAACTTCTGTGCCTTCTCGTCCAACGTTGCCATCGCTCTCCTTTGTCGCTCGATCCGTAGGCTAGTCACTCGATGCGGCTCTGGCGCTTGACGCGCGCGGACGAGACGGCGCTCGACGGCGCCGGGACGTCGAAGCACGGCGGCCGCTACTCGCCGCCGGGCGCGCCGGTGGTCAACTTCGCCTCGGAAGCGGGGCTCGCGGTGCTGATCGCCCTGCGCTACGAGCCCGACCCGGCCGCCGACTACGTGCTCGGCTGGACCGAGGTCGACGCGACGCCCGAGCGTGTCCCCGACGGCGGCGACGAGGCGATCCGCGCCTGGGTGAGCGGCTGGCTCGAAGAGCGCCGCAGCCTGCTGGCGGCGGTGCGTTCGCAGGTTCTCCCCGAGGCCGACGTCGTGTTGCTGAACCCGCTCCATCCCGATGCCGCCCGGGTCGCGCCGCCCGTCACGCGGCCGTTCAGCTTCGCCGACTGCCTCCACGCGCCCCCGATGCTCGGCCGCTACTCCGGGGTTTAGGGGGCGCTCCGCGGCTACCGTGCCCGCCGTGGACGGGTGGGAGACCTGGCACCGACAGACCGGCGGCGGCGCCGTCGAGTCGGAGCAGCGCGTGGCGCTCGAGCGCCCGGTCGTGGAGTTCTCGCGCGCGGGCGCCGAGCAGCTCGGCCGTGCCTACTGGGGCGAGGTGCGCCGTGTCACCGGCTCCCTCGTCAGGCCGCGCCAGCGCGGAAGCGCGCTCGAGCTGCGCCTGCTCGGCGGCCCGGTGCTGCTCCGCTTCGGCGCGCCGACGGTCGAGGCCGACGACACGCGCGTGGTCTGCAGCTACCCGATCCTCGGCGGGCTGCTGGCGAGCAGAGCCGCCGGTGAGATCACGTTCGAGCAGACCGCCGGCGCGATGCGCTCGACGATCCGCGACTTTTTCCCCCGGCTGGCAGCGCGCGAGGGCGAGCCCGACTGGACCGGCGCGCTCTACGACCAGCTCCAGAGCCGCGCGCACGTCGCGGTCAGCCGCCGTTACTTCCGCCGCCTGATCGCCGAGGCCGCGCGATGAAGGTCGTCGTCTTCGGCGCGACGGGGACGATCGGGCGGCCGCTCGTCGACGCGCTCACCAAGGAGCACGACGTCACTGCGGTGTCGCGGCATCAGCAGCCTGGCGCCGACGGCGTCACCTGGGCGGTCGCGGACGCAAAGGACGCCGACTCGGTGGCACGCGTCCTGGAAGGCGCCGAGGTCGCCTACTACCTCGTGCACTCGCTAGGCGCCGCCGACTTCGAGGCCGAGGACCTAAAGGCAGCCGAGACGACCGCGCAGGCGGCCGAGCGTGCCGGCGTGCGGCAGCTCGTCTACCTCGGCGGCCTCGGCGACGACTCGCCCGACCTCTCGGCGCACCTGCGCAGCCGGCGCGAGACCGGCCGCCGGCTCGCCTCGACCTCGGTGCCCGTTACGACGCTGCGGGCCGCAATCGTGATCGGCCGCGACAGCGCCGCGTTCGAGACGATCGTGTCGCTCGTCGACCGTCTCCCCGCGATGATCACGCCGCGCTGGGTCTCGACGCGCACCCAGCCGATCGCGCTCGACGACGTGGTCGCCTACCTCGCCGGCGTCTGCGGCCGCGAAGAGGCCGTCGGCCAGGAGCTCGACGCGGGTGGCCCCGAGGTGATGACCTACCGCGAGATGATGGAGCGGATCGCGGTGCTGCGCGGCAAGCGGCCCTTCATCGTCGAGGTACCGGTGCTGACGCCGTACCTCTCGTCGCTCTGGCTCCACGTCGTCACGCCGGTCAAGGCGGGCATCGCCCGGCCGCTGATCGAAGGCCTACGCAACGAGACCGTCGCCCAGGACGACCGGATCCGCGAGCTCGTGCCACTAGATCAGACGTCGTTCGACGCCGCCGTGCGCGAAGCGCTGAGCGACCGCTAGGCCAGCGCGCGGCCGCGCGTCTCGCGGCCGAAGATCGCTGCGACCAGGCCGCCGGCGGCCATCACGATCGCCACGAATGTGAGCGACCAGGTCGTCGAGCCGGTCGCGTCGTTCAGGTGCCCGAAGATGTACGGCCCGGCGATCGCGGCCGTCTTGCCGACGCCTTCCATCACGCCGAAGGCGGTCGAGCGCAGTCGGGTCGGGAACGTCTCGGAGGTGTAGGGGTACACCGCCCCCCAGGCGCCGAGGTTGAAGAAGCCGACGAAGAAGAGCGCGGTCACGTAGACGCTCTGGGTGTCGGCGATCGCGAAGGCGTACGCCGAGAGGCCGCCGAGGATCAGGAACGCCGCCAGCGTCGGCTTGCGGCCGATCCGCTCGACCAGCCAGATCGCGGCCAGGTAGCCCGGGAACTGCGAGAGCGCGCTCAGGGTCAGCAGCAAGTAGACGTTGATCGAGAAGCTCTTCTCGGCCTGCAGCACGAACGGGAGCCAGAGGAAGAGCCCGTAGTAGGAGATGTTGAGCGCGATCCAGATCAGCGCCGTGGTCGTGGTCCGCGAACGCAGCTTGTCGGCCAGCAGCTCGCGGACCGACGAGCGCGGCTCCTCGGGCGGGGCCGTCAGCTCACCCGGCTCGACCGGCTTGCCGGTGATCTCGGTCAGCACTTCGGCCGCTTCCTTGTTGCGGCCGTGACGCGCGAGGAAGTACGGGCTCTCGGGCAGCGTGCGCCGCACGACGAACGCAAGCAGCGCCGGGAACGACGCCGCCAGGAAGAGCCAGCGCCAGCTGTTGGCGCCACCGATGTTGTGCCCGATGAAGATCCACGAGAGGAAGGTGGCGAGCAGCAGCCCGACCGGCCACCAGAAGTCGAGGAAGACGAGCAACCGGCCGCGCCGCTGCGGCGGCAGGTACTCGGTCAGCATCGCCGGATCGACGACGAGCATCCCACCCAGGCCGAGACCGGCGAGGAAGCGGAACGTCATCACCGACCACGGCCCCCACGCGAGCGCGGTCACCGCCGTGAAGATCGCGTACCAGAGGATCGAGTACTGGAAGATCGTGCGCCGCCCGATCCGGTCGGCGAGCCGGCCGAGCACGAGCGAGCCGCAGAGCGAGCCGGCGAGCGCGGCGCTGTTGACGAGCCCCTGCATGCGCCCGTTCAGCCCCCACTGCGCTGCGAAGATCGGCGCGACGAAGCCGACGAGCAGGATCTCCATCGCCACGAAGGTCCAGGCGGCTCCGGTGACGAGGATCGCCTTCTTGTGGAAGCGCGAGAGGCCGCCTTCGCGGAGGACCTGCTCGACGTCCCGGGCGGGAGC
>DATIOF010000132.1:0-10053 GCA_035473395.1 Gaiellaceae bacterium | reverse complement strand
AGGAACGAGTCGAGGCCGCTAACCGCGAGCGCCCCCACGACCGCCCCCCAGAGGCTGGTCAGGCCGCCGATCACGAGCATGGCCAGCGTCAGAAACGCCAGCTCGAGGTAGACCTGCTCCGTGGTGATCGAACCGAGCTGGTGCACGAGCAACGCGCCGGCGAACCCGGCCAGAGCCCCGGAGAGCGTGAACGCCCAGAGCCGCTGCCGGTAGATGCGCACTCCCACGCCCGCGGCGACCGCAGGATCCTCCCTCGACGCACGCAGCTGGCGCCCAAGCCGGCTGCGCTGGTAGACGAACGCGACCACGATCACCACGATCGCGCCGAGCGTTCCCTGCAGCGGCCCCGTCGACTCGGGCACGAGCGAAAGAGTGGTCGCACCGGGCCCGATCTTCGTCCACTGCTGCAGGATGTTGTGGGTGATCTCGAGCACGGCAAAGGTCGCGATCGCGGCAGCGAGACCGTTCAGGCGCATCAGGGGCAACCCGACGAGGAAGGCGAACACGCCGCCGATCGCCGCCGCCAGGATGAGCGAGGGAACGTTGCCGATCGTGTGGTCGCGCAGCAACGGGAAGAGCGTCGTCAGCACGCCTTTCTTGGACTCGAGCGGGACGGTCATCACGCCCGAGGCGAAGGCGCCGACGGCGACAAAGCTGATCTGGCCGAACGAGAGCACTCCCGAGTTGCCGACGAAGACGTAGATCGCGACGACGATCGCGACCGACACGATCGCCTTCAGGAAGTAGACCTCGTTCGAAAGCGACACCGTGGTGGCGTAGAGCCCGACCGCAACGACGAGCAGCACGGGCGCCGCCAGCTGGACGAGCGGCTCGAGCCGGCGCGTCATACGCGCTCGAACGCCGCGCGCCGGCCCCAGGCGAACAGGCCGGCCGGGCGCAGGAGCAGGACGAGGATCACGAGGACGAACACCGCCGACGGCAGGTAGACGGTCTTGTCGGTCGGCAGCAAACCGTTGATCAGGCCGGAGACGAAGCCGATCGTGAAGCCGCCCAGCGTCGCCGTCCAGAGACGGTCGATCCCGCCGACGACGACGCCGACGAGCACGACGATCGTGTCGCGCAGGGCGAAGTCGGGAGTCACCAGCGGGTTGGTCACGGTCATCATCACGGCGACGACCGCCGCGAGCATCCCGGAGAGGACGACCGCGAACGCGATCACGCGATTGGCACGGACGCCGAGCAGCCTGGCCGTGCGGAAGTCGCTCGCCGCCGCGCGCGTGTGCAGGCCGATCGTCGTCCGGGCGAGCAAGAGCGCGAGCAGCAGGAGGGCGCCAGCGGCGACGGCGATGGACACGAGCGTGATCTTGCGCACCTCCGCGCCGGCGATCGTTACCGGCGCGTTCAGCGAGGTCAGGGAGGCCGCAACCTCGCCGATCGTCCCGTCGCGGAGGTCGATGATCAGCGCGACGGCCTGGAGCAGGAACGCGATCGCGAACGTCGTGACCAGCATCACGGCAGGCGACTGTCCGCGCAGCGGCCGGAAGACGACCGTGTCCATCGCCAGCGAAAGGCCGACCACGACCGCAAAGCACGCCACGATGCTCAGCCAGAGCGGCCAGCTGGAGGTGAACGCGAGCGTGTACGCGCCGGCCATCACGAGCTGGCCGTACGCGAAGTTGATGAGCCGCAGCACGCCGAAGACGAGGCCGATCCCGACGGCCATCAGCGCGTAGATCGCCCCGAGCCCGACCGCGTCGGAGAAGGTCTGGAAGTTGAGGGCGGCCAGCAGCATCAGGCGAGGTAGGCGGCGACGATCTTGTCGGTGTCGTGGGCGTCGGACTGGGTCAGGGTCAGTCGCAGCTCTCCGCCCACCAGCACGAGCGTGCGGTCGGCGAGCGCGACCGTGTGCAGGGCGCGCTGCTCGACGAGCAGGATGGCGACGCCACGCTCGCGGATCTCCCTCAAGGCCTCGAAAACGCTGTCGACGGCGAGCGGTGCGAGCCCCAGCGAGGGCTCGTCCAGGAGCAGCACCTCCGGCTCCGCGACGAGCGCGCGGCCGATCGCGAGCTGCTGCTGCTGTCCACCGGAGAGTGCGCCGGCCGAGCGCCGGCGGAACTCCTTCAGCATCGGAAAGAGCGCGTAGGCGCGCTCGAGCGGGTCGCCGCCGTTGCGCGTCCGCCGCCCCGCCAGGCCGAGCCGCAGGTTCTCCTCGACGGTGAAGTCGCCGAAGATCCTCCGGCCCTCCGGCACGAGGGCGACCCCCTCGCGCGCGATCGCCTCGGGCGACCGCCGGCGCAGGGACTTGCCACGCAGCCGGATCTCCCCGGCGTAGAGCGGCACGAGGCCCATGATCGTGTGCAACGTCGTCGACTTGCCGGCGCCGTTCGGCCCGATCAGGCCGACGATCTCGCCGGGGTGAACGCTGAGCCCGAGGTCGCGGACCGCCGGGACGCTACCGTAGCGGGCCTCGACACCCTCGAGCTCCAGAAGCGGCTCAGGCATCGGCGTCGGTCTGCACCGCGGTCTCGCCGAGGTAGGCGGCCGCGACGTCGAGGTTGCCCCGGACCTCCGCCGGCGTCCCCGAGGCGAGCGTGCGCCCCTGGTCGAGCACGTGAATGCGATCGCAGACGCCCATCACGAGCGCCATGTTGTGCTCGATCAGGAGAACGCCGGCCTCATGCTCGTCGCGCAGCGAGCGCACCACGTCGGCGAACTCGGGCACCTCGGCCTCCGGCAGGCCGGCCGCCGGCTCGTCCATCAGCACGAAGCGGGGCTCCAGCGCGAGCACGCGGGCGACCCCGAGACGCCGCTCGTCCCCATGGGAAAGGGCGGCAGCCGGCGACTCCTCGAGCGGAAGGAGGCCGAGCAGCTCGAGCAACCGGTCGGCCCGCCGGCGCGCCTCGCGCGGACCGGCGCCGACCCCGAGTGCGGCCACCTCGACGTTCTCGCGAACGGACAGGCCTCCGAACGAGCGGCTGTGCTGGAAGGTGCGCGCCAGCCCCGCCCGGGCGCGGCGATGCGCGCTCCAGCCGGTCACCCCCCGCTCGCCGAGCTCGACCGACCCCTCATCCGGCCGGTCGAAGCCGGTCAGCACGTTGACGAGCGTGGACTTCCCCGCGCCGTTCGGCCCGATCAGGCCGACGACCTCGTTCCGGTGCAGCTCGAGCGTCACGTCGTCGAGCGCCTGCACGCCCTCGAACGACCGCGAGACGGAGGAGGCCCGGAGCGTCACTCCGGGCCTCCTCTGGGCCTGCGAGGGAGGTGCCGACTCGGGCACGCCGCCGCGCTAGAGCTTCGGGACGACCTTCGCCGTCACCGTTCCCACGAGCTGGGCCTTGTTGTCCTGGATCTTGATCACCCGGTAGGTGCGTCCGAAGACGGTGTGCAGGTCGTGGGAGAAGCCGATCTTCCCGCCGAGCACCGAAACGCCCTTGAACTTCTCGAGCTGCGCAGCGAGGACCGAGCCCTTCAGCGAGCCGTGCGCCCGCTTGATGGCGATCGCGAGGCCGTCGATGGTGTCGGCCCCGCCGAGGAAGCCGCCGGTGAACGGCGTCGCGCCGGCCGCCTTCATCGAGGCGATCATCTTGCGGACGTCCTTGCTCGGATCGTCGCCGAAGACCGATGCGTAGGTGACGCAGTAGTAGTTCGTCACCTTCGGGTTCGACGTCAGCCAGTAGGTGCCGTCGCCGGCCCACGAGTTGAGGATCGGCGTCTTGTTGTGCAGCGAGCGGAACCCCGAGACGAAGGCGGGCAGCTCGCCGAACGCGGTCGAGGTCACGTAGACGTCGGCCTTGTGGGAGTTCAGCCGGCTGACGGCCGAGTTGACGTTGTTCGCACCGGTCGCGTAGCTCTCGCGGTCGACGATCTTGCCGCCGAGCTGGCGGAAGCGCTTGTCGAACGCCTGCACGACGTTCTTGAAGTAGACGAGCAGGGTGTTCGTGGCCAGGCCGGCGGTCTTCCAGCCGCGCTTGTGCGCGTACTCGGCCATCGCCGAGCCCTCGTCCTGAGCAACGTTGCCGAAGCTGAACGCGAGCCGTCCCGCCTTGCCGAAGCGCTTCGGGCCCATCTGGTCGGTGCCGATGCACGTGGAGATCGCGAGCTTGCCGCGCTTGATCGCCTCCTGGGCGACCGGCGTCGCGAAGTCAACGTCGCAGGTCGTGAAGAGGATGTCCGCGCCCTGGCCGAGCAGGCTCAGCGCGCACGACTTCGCCTTGGAGGCGTCGTTGTTCTGCGTGTCGCAGGTCTTGATCACGAACTTGTGCTTCGCAGCGCCACCCCTGGCGTTGAGCTGCTTGGCGCGGATCTTCGCGGCGGCAAGCGCGGGGTTGTCGAACGGCGACATCTGCCCCGATTTGTCGTACGCCCACCCGATCACGAGCGGCTTCGCCGCCGAGGCCGCGTGGCCGCCGGTCGTACCGGCCAGAGCGGCGATCGCCGCGATTGCAGTCAGCAGCGCAGCCAGTGCGCCCCACCTTGTCGCTCGTCTCACCTGAACCCTCCTCTGCAGTGGACCTCGGTCGCCAACCATGTATTCAACTTCTACGAGCCTTCGGGGTCAATCGGGTTCCCACGAAGCCTCCCGCGCGCGCACGAGCCGGTAGAGCGTCGTGTGCAGCGGCACCGGGACACCCTGACGTCCGGCCTCGCGGACGAGCGCGCCGGTGATGTGCTCGATCTCGGTCGGGCGGTGGGCCTCGACGTCCTCCAGCATCGACGGGTAGTGCCGGCTGCCGCGCTGCGTGGCGTGCACGTTCATCTCCCACGGGTCCTCGTGCAGCTCGACGCCGGCCGCGGTCGCAACCCGCTTGCCCTCCTCCATCAGCTCGAAGACGAGGTGGCCGAGATCGCCGGGCTGCTCGCGCGCGGCGAAGTGCGGGTCGTGCGGCAGGCCGGTCAGCGCGGCGACGGCGTTGACGGTGGCATTGAAGATCAGCTTCGACCACTGCGCCGGCCGCAGGTCTTCGAACGCCCGCGCCTTCAGCCCGGAGGCGACGATCATGGCCGCCACCTCCTCCGCCAGCGCGAACGGCGTCTCGCCGTACGGCCCCAGCCACGTCTCGGTGTCGAGGATGTACTCGACGTGCGTGTCCTCGTGGCGCGTGCCGCTCATGAACGTGACCGCCGAGAGAACGCGCCGGCCAGGGAACGCCTCCTCGGCGCCGAGGCCGTTCTGCACGGTCATCATCACGGCTCCGGGCCAGTGGCCCTCGAGTCGTGCGGCGGCCGCTTCGAGCTCCGTCGTCTTGGTCGCCACGATCACGAGATCCGGCTCGGGCAGCTCGGCCGGGTCGGTCGAGGCGCGCACAGGCGTGACGAGGTCGCTCCGGCCCGAGACGCGCAGGCCGTGCTCGTTCAGCGCGGCCGCGTGCTCCTCGCGGCGGGTGAGCACCGAGACCTCGGCGACGCGGCCGAGATGGCCCGCGAAGAGGCTGCCGATCACGCCGGCGCCGACTATGCAGACGCGGTCGATGCCGTCCTCCTCAGAGCTTCGAGCCCGCGTCGCGCGACCTCTCGCGGCTCCTCGCGCCAGAGCGACCCCTCGAGCTCGGCGTCCGAGAAGATCTCGAGGTCGTAGAAGCCGTCCCAGTCGAGCGCGTCGAGGATCGGGCCGAACTCGACGATGCCGTCGCCTGGCAGCACGCGGTCGTTCGTGTTGCGCGTCGGCTCGCGCCAGTCGGCGAGGTGGACGCCGCGGATCCGGTCACGGTGGCGCTCGACCTGCTCGAGCGGCTCGCGCCAGAGGTGCCACGAGTCGTACAGCAGGCCGACGTCGGCGCCGGACTCGTCGATCAGCGCAGCGGCCTCGTCCAGCGAGCTGACGATCGACCAGAACTGGGCGAACTCGCGCTGGATCGGCTCGAGCGCGACCCGAACGCCATGCTCGCGGCCCGCGTCGGCGATCGAGCGGATGCCGTCGAGCACCACGTCGCGATCCTCGCCGGGCCCGGTCAGGAAGAGCACGCACTCCGGCTCGAACGGCGCGAGCCGCGCGATGCCGGAGCGCATCGCCTCGACCCGCTCCGCCGGGTCGTCGGGCCCCTCCATCAGCGGCAGCGGCAGGATCGACGGCACCATCGGCACGGCGGCGGCCGCGCCGAGGCCGCTGGCGCGGAAGCGCTCGAGCGAGTCTTCGGCGAGCTTCATCTCCCAGATCCCGACCCCGTCCGCGCCGGCCGCTCGATAGGCGTCGAGGTCGTCCGCGAACGGCTGCGTCACCGTCGTGATCTGCGAGATCGAGAGCCTCACGGCCGCAGACGCCTCCGCAGCAGGCGCTTGGCGACCATCGTCCCCGAGCCCGCGCCGAGGCCCGGGCCGGGATGCGTGCTCGCGCCGATGTGCCAGAGCCGCTTGACCGGCGTCGCGTGCCCGGGATTGGCCGGCAGTGGGCGCCAGAGCAGGTTCTGGTCGAGGGTCAGCGCCCCGGAGTACGGATCGCCATGGTGGAGGTTGACATTCGCGGCCTGCAGGTCGGCCGGCGAGAGCGTCACCCGCTTGCGGATCGAGCTCTCGAGGTTCGGCACATGCCGGGCGATCCGCGCCTGGATGCGATCGGCGTAGCGCTCCCGGAGCTCCTCGGTCCACGTGCCGTCGCCGACGTCGAGTTCGCCGGCGGCGTCGCCCTTCACCTGCCAGGGCAGCTCCTGCAGCTGGATCCAGAGCAGTCCGGCGCCCTCGGGCGCCCGGCTCGGGTCCATCGTCAGCGGCTGGCCGACCACGACGGTCGCCTCGGCCGGCAGCAACCCACGCTCGGCCTCGTTGACCGCGCGCGAGACGCCGTCGAGGCCCGGCGTCAGGTGCACGATCGCCGCCTGCCCCAGCCGCTCGTCGCCCTCCCAGCGCGGCGGCTCCGAGAGCGCGAAGTGGATCTGCATCTCCGACCGGCCGTAGCGGAAGCGCCGGCCGAGCTCGGCGTGACCGTCGACGAGCCGGCCGTAGAGCTGCGTCGGGGTGACGTTCGCGATCACCGCGCGGGTCGCGGAGATCTCTTCGCCGTCGGCGATGCGCACGCCCGCGGCCTTGCCCTCCCGCACGAGCACCCGCTCCACGTCGCGCCCGGTCTCGCATAAGCCGCCGTTGTCCTCGATCAGGCGCACGAGCGCTTCGACGAGCCGCGCCCCGCCGCCGCGCGGGATCGGCATCCCGCCCTCCTGCACCGCGACGCCGATCACCTGCGTCATGAACCCGGAGCCCGCGTTGTCGGGGCCGAGGCCCGTGTGCAGCACCCACGGCGCGAGCACACCGTGCGCGCGCTCGGACGGGAACGTCTCCGTCAGCCAGTCGCGGCTCGAGGCTAGGACGTTGCCCGTGAACTCGACCGCGCCCTTGCTCCCGAGCCGCCGATAGGCGCGCATTCCGAGCATGAGCCCGTCGCGCGACCACAACTCGGTGCCGAGCACGCCGAAGGCCAGATCGGCGTTCGGCAGGAACGACTCGACCGCGCCGCGCCACTCCTCGCCCAGCTCGGCGACGTTGGCCTCGGTCGAGCGGAGCAGGAACGTGGCCTCACCCTCGGGTGTCAGCGTCGCGGTCGGATAGTCGGTGTTCAGGTACTCGAGCCCACGCTGGGCGAGCTCGCCGGCGAGCTCGGCATGGGCAGCCCCGCCGACCCAGAGCGGGTGCCAGGCGCTGAAGACGTCGTGCAGATACCCCGGCTCGGTCAGCTCGGCGGTGCGGATGCAGCCCCCGAGCTCGTCCTCGCGCTCGAGCACGCGGACGCTCCAGCCGCCGCGTGCGAGCAGGGCCGCGCAGGCGAGCGAGTTGATCCCGCTGCCGACGACGACCGCGTCAGCCACGCCCGAGCTCGCGGAACTCGTCGTCGGTCACGAGGCCGCGCTTGCGTGTCCCGAGCTCCTTCACCCGCGCGAGCACGTCGGCGTAGCGTTCTTCGGGGAGGTCGAGCCCGAGCTCCTCGGCCTTGATCCTGATCGAGTCGAGCCCGCTCTTCTTGCCGAGCACGATCCCGCGCTCTGCGTTGACGAGCTCCGACGAGTACGGCTCGATCGACGGCGGGTCGTGGAACTGGCTCGCCACCGCGCCGCTCTCCCGGCGGAAGAGCGTCTCGCCCGTGACCGGCTTCCACGGCTCGAGCGCGTAGCCCGACAGCTCGCGGACCCGCGCCGAGACCTCGCGCACGCGCTCGAGGCGGAGGTTCGATTCCACGCCGTAGAGCGCCCGCAGCGTCAGCGCGACCTCGCCGAGGTTCGCGTTGCCGGCGCGCTCGCCCATACCGTTGATGGTCCCGTGAACCCAGCGGGCGCCCGCGCGCACCGCGGCGACCGCAGCCGCCGTCGCGAGGCCGAAGTCGTTGTGCCCGTGGAAGTGCACCGGCACGTCCGGGCCGACCCACTCGACCGTTCGGCCGACGAGGTTGGCGACTGCCTCGGGCGAGGCGATCCCGAGCGTGTCGACGACGGCGACCTCCTTCGCGCCCGCCTCGACGGAGCTCTTGTAGACCTGTTCGTAGAAATCGGGCTGGGCGCGAGTCGAGTCGACGCCGAAGAAGGCGGCGTGGATGCCGTGCTCGGCCGCGAAGCTCATCGCGTCGGTGATCCGCCCGAGCATCTTCTCGCGGGAGACCCCAATCGCCGCGAGCTTCAGGTCGGAGATCGGCGACTCGATCACCGACGCGCCCACGCCGAGCTCGACGAGCGCCTCGAGGTCGGCCGGCACGGCGCGCGAGAAGCCCCAGATCTCCGCCTCGAGACCGGCCTCCGAGATCAGGCGCACGGCGTCCCAGTCGTCCTGCGAGACGCGCGGGAACCCTGCCTCGATCCGGTCGATCCCGAGCCCGTCCAGCAGCCGGGCGATCTCGAGCTTCTGCTCGGGGTCGAGCACGACGCCGACCGTCTGCTCGCCGTCGCGCAGGGTCGTGTCGTAGAGCCCGACCTTGCCGCCCACCCGGTACGGGTCGTTCAGCTCACCGGTCCAGATCATCCGCACACCACGCCGTTCGGGAAGGACGAGAGCTTCTCGAGGCCGTCGGCGGTGACGAGGAAGTTGTCCTCCACGCGGAGCCCGCCGCCGCCCTCCCAGTAGATGCCCGGCTCGATCGCGAGCACCATGCCCTGCTCAAGCTCACCGCCGCCGGCCTGGTGCGCGTAGGGCGGCTCGTGCGCGCGGGCGCCGACGCCGTGCGCGATCGGGTGGCTCGGCTGGCCCGGGTAGCCAACCTCGGCGATGCCCGCTCGGACGAGCCGGTCGAGCTCGGCGAGGCTGGCGCCGGGCCGGCAATGCGCGAGGGCGCGCTCGTAGACGCCGAGCAGTTGCTGCTCGAGCTCGGCGTACTCCGGCCGCAGCTCGCCCGGGCAGAGGTTCTTGGTGTGGTCGCACCAGTAGCCGTCCGCGCAGACCCAAATCTCGAACAGCGTCGGCTCGTTCTCCTTGACCGGCAGGTCGCCTGTCGCGGTGAACGTCTTGATCCCGGGCCCGGACCAGACGAGCGAGAAGCCGAGCGCGAGCTCGACCTGCCCGTTCCAGCCCGTCCCCTCGCCGTGGACGAAGCCGTTCCACATCGCGCCGGCCTCGGATTCCTTCATGCCGGGTCGCAGGTGCTTGCGGCAATGCTCCATCGCGGCGGCGGCAATCTCGTTGGCAAGGCGCATGCGCTCGAGCTCCTGGCCGGTCTTGATCGACCTCGCCCGCGCGAGCAGCGCCGTGGCGTCGGCCACGTCGGTGCCGAAGGCGTGGAACCAGTCGTGGGTGAAGGTGGTCGGCTCGCCGACCATGCGGTCGGAGGCCTGCGTGCCGAGGGTCAGCTCGAGCCCGATCGTCCCGTAGTCGACGGCGGCCGCGGCGGCGAGCTCGGTCGTGCGCGCGAGCGGCGGGCGCGGGTCGTCCTCGGCGTAGCCGCGCAAGAGGCGCACGTCCTGTGTCCACGCCGCCCGCTCGGCGTCCTCGGCCGAGGCCTCGAGGCAGACGAGCACCGGGTCGCCCTCGCGCGGGAAGACGACCGCCTCGTAGCCCTTCATGCCCCAGAAGTTGGTCAGGTAGAGGACGTTGTCCGGTGCCCGCACGACGAGCGCGTCGAGCTCTTCCGCGGCCATCAGCTCGCGGACGCGCTCGAGCTTCGCCTCGTCCCGCGGCCAGCTCACG
>DATIOF010000131.1:0-4692 GCA_035473395.1 Gaiellaceae bacterium | reverse complement strand
GCGTCCTGCTCCGCGACGAAGCGGACGAAGCCCTGGACGTCGGGCCCGCGCAACTCCTCGTAGGAGCGGGCCATCCGCGCGAGCTTGCGCAGGTTCGCGTAGCGGCGGCGGCCGTCCCACTGCGCGAGGATGGCGAGGTCGTAGTCGTGGTCGGCGACGATCCGCTCGCAGAGCCGCTCGAGCGACAGCGCGGGCGCCGTCGCCGCGAGCCGATCGAAGCGCTGCTTGAACGCCTGAAAGAGCCTGGCGTCGCGCTCGGAGACGCCCTCCGGAATGCCTTTCTCGAGCCCCACGAACAGCGGCCGCTTGGGGGCGGCCCGCCGCAGCAGTACCAGTGAGTCGTTCGAGACGCCGACGAAGGGCGAGGCGAGCACGCCGAGCAGCGCCTCGTCGTCGTAGCGGTTGTGCAGCAGCCGCAGGTAGTTGAGGAGATCGACCACCTGCTGCTGGTGGTAGTAGTCGCGGCCGGTCGCGCGGAAGGTCGGCAAGTCGAGCGCGCGCAGCTCCTCCTCGTAGATCTTCGCGTCGGTTCCCGCGGCGAAGAGCAGCACGATCTCACCCGGTGTCGCCTCGCCGGCGTCGACGAGGTCGCGCACGCGCGTCGCGATGTGCTTCGCCTCGGCCTTGCGCCAGTGGACGCCGGTTTCGGCGTAGGTCTCCTTGTCGGTCACGAGCAGCTCCACCGCCGGCCCGAAGGCGGGATCCGGGAACCGCCCCGCGGCCTCGAGCGGCTGGAACGTCTCGCCGAAGTCGGCCGCAAAGAGGTGGTTGATCACGTCGAGCACCTCGGGCCGCGAGCGGTAGTTCTGCGTGAGGGCGAGAACGCCGCCAACCTGCTCGCGGCGCTCGCGGAAGACCTCCACGTCCGCGTGGCGGAAGCGGTAGATCGACTGGAACTCGTCGCCGACGAAGAAGACCTCGGCGTCCTCGTGGGCGAGCAGGTCGACCAGCTCGCACTGGAGCCGGTTCGTGTCCTGGAACTCGTCGACCATGATCGAGCGGAAGCGCCAACTCTCGCGCTCGCGCAGCTCGTCGTTGTCGCGCAGCAGCTCCCGCGCGAGCAGCTGCAAGTCCTCGAAGTCGAGCGCCGACTCGCGGTCCTTTGCCTCGCGGTAGGCCCGGTCGTAGGCCAGCAGGAGCTCCTGCAGCTGCTCGCGGTCGCGGGCGGCGAGCGCCTCGAGCGCGGCCTGCTCGACCGCGGCGCGCGGCTCCTCGAGCTCGGGCGAGCGCAGGTCGGAGAGGTCGAGCAGCTCCTCGGGGCCCTGAGCCGAGTCGAGGTAGCGAAGCGCCGCGTCGTCGCCGGCGGCGGCGACCCGCAGCTCCGTCAGCCGCTCGTCCAGGCGAGGTTCCACGGGCGCCTCGATCCGGAGGTCGAGGCCGGACGAGCGCAGCGTCTCGTGCACCCCGGTCAGCATTCGCCGCAGGCGACGGCCGCCGTACGAGGCAAGCAGCCGCAGCCGCGCCTCGTCCTCGCCGCAGAACTCCTCGAGCGCCGCGCGGAAGGCCTCGCCGCGGAGCACGCGCCCCTGGCTGTCGTCGACGACGCGGAAGCGCGGGTCGATCCCGGCCGCGAACGGGTGCGCCTTCAGCAGCCGGTGGCAGAAGCCGTGGATCGTCGAGATCCAGGCCGCGTCGAGGTCGCGCGCCAGGTCGTGCCGGCCGAGCTCGAGCAGGCGCTTGCGGATCCGGCCGCGCAGCTCGCCGGCGGCGCGCTCGGTGTAGGTGATCACGAGGATCGAGTCGACGTCCATGCCGCGCTCGCAGACCGCACGGCAGAAGCGCTCGACGATCACGGTCGTCTTGCCGGTCCCGGCGCCGGCCGAGACGAAGACGACGCCCTGCTCCTCGATCGCCCGCAGCTGTTCCTGGTTCGGTGCCGTCTCCACCGCGCTCACGTTCTTTTCACCCGGCAAGTAGGCCAGAGCTCGCACCAGGTCGGGCAGGAGCCGCCGCGCGGGTCGTGCCGGACGTCGCCCTCGCGGATCCGCTCGACGACGCCGACCGCGTGCTCGCGCGCCCGGTCGATCCCGCCCCAGAACTGCTCCTCGTCGACGTAGTCGTTGGCCATGAAGCCCTGCAGCCCGTCCTCGCGCGCCTCCTCTCGCAGCAGCCCGCGTGCCCGCGCGTCGCCGGCCAGCGTGCGGTAGACGCCGCCGAGCGGCTCCATCCCGACCAGGTCGCGCAGGACGAGCATGTAGAGCGGAATCTGCAGGTGTAGCTCGCGGTCGATCTCCCGGGCGGTGGGGGCTCGGCCCGACTTGTAGTCGACGACGATCGCGCGGGCGCCGAACGGGTCTCGGTCGATCCGGTCGATCTTGCCGCTGACCGCGAAGCCGCCGAGCTCGAGCCCGCGCTGCAGCTCCGGGGCCGAGCGCTCGGAGCCGAACGAGACCTCGAAGCGGCTGGGCACGAGCGGCGACTCGGACTCGGCCTCGCGCCGGATCAGCTTCTCGAGGTCGCGCGCCAGGCTCTGCTCCAGCTCGTTGCGCTCGAGCTCGGGCAGGTCGAAGCGCAGGTGCGCGGCAAGCGCGTCGGCGAGGCACTCGCGCAGGAAGACGAGCGCGTCCTCGAGCGTCTCGGGCTGCACGCGGTCGGCGCCGGTCCGCTTCGGCAGGCCCTTGAAGAACGTGAACAGCGCCTGGTGGACGATCGTCCCCTTCAGGCGTGGGTCGACCTCGACGTCGATGCTTCTTGGCTGCAGGACGCGGTCGACGAACCACATCGACGAGCAGGCCGTGAAACGCTCGAGCTCGGTGACGGCGAAGGTCGAGCGCTGCCGCAGCTCCTCGAGCACGACCGGGTGCGTCAGGCGGGTCGGCCGGTCGAAGGCGGCGAGTGCGCGCTCGAGCCGGCGCTCCCAGCCGTTCGCGCGCGCGAGTGACCTGACGGCAGAGCGGTCCGTCGGCGCGAGCGAGGCAAGCGCACGCAGGCGCTCACGCTCGCTCGGCGCGGTCTCGAGCGGCCAGGTCAGCGCGGCGAGCGGCCGTCGTCGCGTCCAGCGCTCGATCTCGTCGACGGCAAATAGCCCCCGCGTCTCGTCCCAGAACGGGCTCGGCTCGCGCGGGGCGCCGTCGTCGCTCGCTGCCTCGCGGACGAGGTAGAGCCGCCGCGTCGGGCGCGTGCAGGCCGTGTAGAAGAGGTAGCGGTCGCGCGAGACCGGGTCGGTGCGCAGCAGTCGCCCCGTGCGCGAGGAGCGCTCGAGCTCGGCCTTCTGCTCCTCGTCGAGGAAAGGCGAGCCCTGCGAGCGGCGTGGGAGCCGGCCTTCGTCGAGCCCGACGACGAACACGACTTCGAAGCGCCGCGTGCGCGCCCGCAGCAGGTCGAGCACGGCCACGCGGCCGGCCTCGCCCGCGCCGGCCATCCGCACCGACGCGTCCCCGAGCAGCGAGACGATCTCCTCGCGGCTCGCCTCCCCGCCGAGGTCGCGCCAGCCTTCGAGCTCGGCGAGCAGCTTCGAGCCCGCCTCGTGCGCGCGCAAGTCGAGCCGTGCGGCCTCATGGGTGGGCGGCGCATCGAGCCGGTGTGCCGCGCTCACCATCGCGCGAGCAAGGTCGCGGACGGCGGCCAGTGGGTCAGTGGCCGCTCGTACTCCGTCGAGGTGCGGAAGCGGCTGGCCGCGCAGCTTGGCGACCTCCTCCTCGACTCGCTCCGGCTCGGTCACGCCTCGGCCGCGCAGCCGGCCTTCGAGGAAGTCGACGTGGTGGCGCGCGAGGCCCGAGTAGGGCGAGCGCAGGAATGCGAACAGCTCGCGACGGCGACCGTCGAGCCAGGCATAGCGCAGCAACGAGAGCAGCCCCTGCCCGAACGGCGTCTGGCCGAGCCGCAGCCGGCCCTCGAGCGCGTAGGGCACGCCGAGCGTCGTGAAGGCGGTGTCGAGCGGCGCCCGCCAGCGGTCGAGCGTCGGGCAGACGATCGCGATCTCATCCGCCGGGGTGCCGTCCCGCAGCAGCGCGAGAGTCTCGTCCGCAACCAGCTCGAGCGTGCCGCGAATCCCCGCGCCCTCGAGGAGGCGGAGCGAGCCGTCGAGCTCCGGCCCTGGCGCGGCCTCGGCGCTGAACAACGAGCGCTCGAGGTGGGCCAGCACGGCCGAGCGCGCGTCACGGCTCGGCGGCAGCTCCTCGATCCGGCCGTCCGCCAGGCGCGTCAGGTCGTCGGCCGTGCGCGCGAGCGAAGCGAAGGCGTCGCGGCCGGGCTCGTAGGGGAGCGAGACCGTCACTTCGGCCCGCGCGGCGAGCGCCTCCAGCAGCGCCCACTCGGCGCCGGTGAGGTCCTCGAAGCCGTACGCAAACACCGGCCGTGGCTCCCACGCGGCGAGGTCACCGGCGGCACGCTCGGCCGCGTGGCGGCGCTCGAGCTCGCGGTCCCAGAGCCCGAGGCGGTCGAGCTCCTCGCGGTAGGCGGCGTAGAGAGCGGCGAGCTCACCCTCCAGCTCGCCGGGCTCGAGCAGCGCCGATTCGAGCTCGGCGACGGTCGAGCCGAGCGAGTCCGCGTAGCCGGCGAAGCGCGCCGAGCGGCCCTCGGCTCCCGCCACGACGCGCCGGAGCAGCAGCGTGCGCTGCGCCTGGCTGATGACCGGCCGGTGCGAGCCGTTGCCCTGGGCGATCCGCTCGAAGAGATCGTCGAAGGTGCCGATCGAGCCGCCGACGAGCGCGCCCGCGCGGGTCAGCAGCCCGCGCTCGGCCCGGTCGACGT
>DATIOF010000130.1:0-35207 GCA_035473395.1 Gaiellaceae bacterium | reverse complement strand
TACGGGGTGCCGGTGATGCTGGCCGACACGCTGAAGGGGTTCGTGCCCGCCTTGCTGGCGACGCATTACGCCGGGCCGCTCGCGGGCGTGCTCGCCGGCGGCGCGGCGATGCTCGGGCACTGGCGGCCGCTGTTCATGGGCTTTGCCCGCGGCGGTAAGGCCGTGGCCACCTGCGGCGGGGCGTTTCTCGCCGTCGCGCCCGTGGTCGGCGGCATCGGGGCGCTCGTCTGGATCGTGACCTTCGTGCTCTTCCGCTACGCCTCGGTCGCGTCGATCGTGGCGGCCCTCTCGCTACCGGCCGCGGCCGTGCTGCTGGAAGAGCCCTGGCCGGTGATCGCCTTCGCGACGTTGGCCGCGCTTGCGGTGATCGTGTTGCACCGCCCGAACATCAGCCGACTGCGTGCCGGGACCGAGACGCGCTTCAAGTTCAAACGAGCGGCGACGCCCGACATGACAGGCCGAGCCGCTCGGCGAAGCAGCTAGGCCGTCAGCCACTCGCGCAGCTCGGTGTGGCGCTCGGCCACCGCCCCCTCGAGCTCCGCGCGCAGCTCGCCGACCGTGCCGTAGCGCTCCGCGACCACGTCGTGCGTGTGGATCGTCTCCAGGTTCAGCTGCCGCGAGAGCAGGAAGTCGCCGGCGCCGAGCCGCGGGTAGGCCTCGAGCGTGTCGCGCAGGGCGATTCGCACCGAGTCCTCGACAAACCGTGGCTGCAGGTGCGCGTGCTCGACCACGAACAGCTCGTCGGGCCGCTTCAGCAGCTCGTAGACCGGCGAGCTCATCGAGCCTTCGACGATCCGCACCAGGTCCTCGGCGTTGAGCTGCGACTCCGTGCCGACGAAGAGTGTTCCGCGGCCGCGCTGGTTGTGGGTCGCCAGCGGCACGAGCTCGAGGATCCGCTCGACGTCGAGCTCGTCGAAGCCGGCCTCGCCCAGCCGCTCGGCCGCGCGCTCGCGCACGAGCCCCTGAGCGCACGGGCAGGCGTTGATCCCGTTCGCCTCGACGCCGACGAGCCGTCGCGTGCGCTGCTCGGAAGCGGCCGCCAGCCCGATCAGCGAGACGAGCGACTGGGTCGGCAGGCCGGTGACCGGCGTCTCCCGCTCGAGCGGGTAGCGCGCGACGATCCGCACCTCGGCACGGAGCGCGCTCTGGCGCTCGACGATCGTCGTCGCGATGTGCTCGGCCAGGCTCTCGACGAGCAGCGCCTCGCCGATCACGACCTGCTCGATCGCCTCCTCGAACAGCTCCGGGAAGCGCGACATGTGCACGCCCTTCTGGGCCGGGTCGAGGTCGACGGTGCAGTCGATCTCGGCCGCGATCAGCTTCTCGCTGCGACCGTGGCTGATCCGGATCGCCTGCTGGACGCCGCGCACGCCCGCGCGCGAGAGCCCGAGCGGCACGTCGGAAGCCGATGCCTGCAGGTCCGGTGTGAGAAGCTGCCTTGGCTCTTCCACGCCGCAACGCTACCAACGCCCTCTTGCCCGAAGACCCTCAGTTCGCCAGGCTCGTCATGCTCGCGTGCCACGACTTGCGCACGCCGCTGGCGACCGTTCACGGCTTCGCGCACACGCTTGCTCGCAGCGACGAGCTGGACGACACGAGCGCCCGCTACGTCGAGATGATCAACGCCGCGGCTGCGCAGCTCGCCGAGCTGATCGACGATCTGGCGGTGTCGGCGCGGCTGGCCGGCGGTCGCTACGACCCGGTGCTGCGGACGGTCGACACGATGGAGCTCGCCCAGGCGGCCGCCGTGCGGCTCGGCGACGAGCGCGTGCTCGTCTCGGGCGACGGCGCCGAGGTCGAGCTCGACGCCGAGGCCACCGAGCGAGCCGTCGGCGCGCTCGCCCGCTGCGCGCTCAGGCACGGCGGGCTCGAGGAGGTCGAGCTGGCGGTGCGCGGCCCGGAGCTGGCGATCTCGCCCGTCACGCCGGCTTCGGCGCCGGTGCTCCTCGGCGAGGACCTGCGCGACCTCGGCGCGGCGGTGGCCGTGCGCGTCGTCCAGGCTCGCGGCGGGAGCGTTGCGGTCGAGGACGAGACGCTCACAATTCGTCTCGGATGAGCACTCCCTTCGTCAACGTCGACGACTACGAGGCGGCCGCACGCGAGCGCCTCGAGCCCGGGGCGTACGGCTACGTGGCCGGCGGCGCGGGCGACGAGCACACGCTGCGCGGAAACGCGGCGGCCTTCCAGCGCTGGGAGCTGCGGCCGCGCGTGCTCGTCGACGTCGGCAGCGTGACCACGGCGACGACCGTGCTCGGGAAAGAGGTCGCGCTGCCCGTGCTAGTGGCGCCGACGGCCTTCCAGCGGCTCTGCGATCCCGAGGGCGAGCTCGCGACCGCGCGGGCGGCGGCGGGCGCGGGGACGGTGATGACCCTCTCGACGCTCTCGAGCGTCACCCCGGCCGAGCTGGCTGCGGCGGCGCCCGGTGCGACGCAGTGGTTCCAGCTCTACTGGTCGCGCGACCGCGGGTTCACGCAGGGCCTGGTCGAGGCCGCGGTCGAGGCCGGGTTCGCGGCGCTGATGCTGACGGTCGATCTTCCGGTCGCCGGCCGCCGCGAGCGCGACGTCCGCGCATCCTTCGCGCTCCCGGACGACCTCCCGCTCCCGAACCTGCCGCAGGCCCTGCGGCGCGAGAACTTCCACCAGGCGCTCCACGCCGTCGTCGACGACACGCTCACCTGGCGCGATCTCGAATGGCTGCACTCGATCTGCCCGCTGCCGCTGGTCGTGAAAGGCGTTCTGACCGCGGAGGACGCGCTGCTCGCGGCCGAGCACGGCGCGGCCGCGGTGGTCGTCTCGAACCACGGCGGGCGCCAGCTCGACGGCGTGTCGCCGACGCTCGACGTTCTCCCCGAGGTGGTCGAGGCGGTCGGCGAGCGGGTCGAGGTCCTGGTCGACGGCGGCATCCGCCGCGGCACGGACGTGCTCAAGGCGCTCGCGCTCGGCGCCCGTGCGACGCTCGCCGGCCGGGCCGTGCTCTTCGGCCTGGCAGCCGAAGGCGAGCAGGGGGCCGCGCACGTGCTCGAGCTGCTGCGCGCCGAGCTCGAGCTGGGCCTGAAGCTGCTCGGGTGCACGAGCCCGGTCGACGTGACCGGCGCCCACGTCAGGCGGGCAACCCTATGATCCGGCCCGTGGGCGAGGGCACGCTGACCACTCCCGACGGCCGTACGCTGGCTTACGTGGCACGCGGTGCCGAGGACGGCTTCCCGGTGATCGTCTGCCACGGCACTCCCGGCAGCCGTTATGCGCGGCATTCCGACCCGGAGCTGTACGCCCGGCACGGGGTCAAGGCCGTCGCCTACGACCGTCCCGGGTACGGCCGATCCGATCCCAAGCTCGGCCGCTCGGTTGCCGACGCCGCGGCCGACATCGCCGCGCTTGCGGACGAGCTCGGGTTCGAGCGCTTCGCCGTCGTCGGCGGCTCGGGCGGTGCCCCTCATGCGCTGGCCTGCGGCGCGCTGCTCACCGACCGCGTCGTCCGCGTCGGGGCGCTCGTTACGCCTGCGCCTTCGGACACGGAGGACTTCGACTTCTTCGAGGGTCTCGCCGACCTGAACGTGAAGGAGTTCAACGCCGCGCTCCAGGGCCGGGAGGCGATCGAGGCCTTTCTCGAGCCCTACATCGAAGGCTTCCATGTCGACCCCGACTCGGTGATCGAGCAGATCCTCGCCGAGCTGCCCGACGTCGACCGAAAGCTCGCCTCGAAACCGGAGTTCCGCGCGGTGATGAAGGAGTCGTTCGTCGAGGCGATCCGCCAGGGCTCGCGCGGCTGGGCCGACGACGATCTCGCCTTCGCGAAACCCTGGGGCTTCGACCTCGAGGACGTGACCGTGGAGACGCGCGTCTGGCAGGGCGAGCTCGACGTCCTCACCCCGCGGCCGCACGGCGAGTACGTCGCCTCGCGCCTCCCGAACGCCCGCTTCGAGCTGCTCGAGGGCGGCGGCCACTTCCTCGACAAGGAGTGGACGGTCGTGCTCGAGTGGCTCAGCGCAGCAGACGTGACAGCCGCCGGTCCTTGAGCAGCCGTCCGCCGGTCTGACACTCAGGGCAGTAGAAGATCGTGTGCTCTTCGAAGTCGACGTGCTCGATCGGCGTGCCGCAGACGTGGCAGGGCTCGTGCAGCTTCTTGTGCACGCGGTAGACCTGCGCGTCCTTTGCGCCGCGCTCGCGTAGCTCGAGGCCGCGCTCGAGCTCCGAGTCGATCGCCGCGGCGAGTTGCGAGACCTGTCCCGGGGACAGTCCCTGGGCCGGGGCGAAGGGGGACAGCTTCGCGGTGTGGAGGATCTCGTTGGCCCACGCGCGCCCGATGCCCGAGATGATTCGCTGGTCGCGCAGAAGCGAGTGCAGGCGGCGCGGCTCGGAGGCGAGGATCTCGCCGAGCCGTTCCTCGCCCAGGCCGAGCGCCTCCGGGCCGAGATGCTCGAGCTCCGCCTCGGCGGCCTCGGGCGTCAGCAGCCAGACGCCGGCGCGCTTCTTCGGGCCGCCTTCGGTGAGCACCAGCTCGCCGCCGCCCTGGAAGCTGAGCCGGAAGGCCGCCGTCTTCGGGCTCTTCTCGCCGGCCAGCAGGTAGCGGATCCGGCCGGCCGACATCAGGTGCACCAGCAGCACGAGCTCGCCGCCCTCGGTCGGGAAGAGCAGGCGCTTGGCGCGGCGCTCGGCGCCGGCGAAGCGCCTGCCCTCGAGTGCCGAGAGCGGCGGGTCGAACGTCTTCAGCGTCGCGATGTGGGCCGGGCCGGCCTGCTCGATCGGAAACGCGCTCACGGGGTCGTTCAGCGCGCGGCGCCACGCTTCGACCTCCGGTAACTCAGGCATCTACGCTCCCGCCCATGGCTGAGCCGCTCAGGGTAGCCGTGCGGCGGGGGACGTTCGTCGAGTCCGTCCACGAGGTGCACGGCGTCGCCCTCCGCGAGGGCGAGGTCGCCGTCACGTTCGGAGATCCGTCGCTGACCGCGTCGCTGCGTTCGGCCGCGAAGCCGCTGCAGGCGCTGCCGCTCGCGCGCGCCTACCCGGAGCTCGGCGAGGAGGAGCTTGCGATCGCGGCCGCCTCGCACTACGGCACGCCGCGTCACATCGAGGCGGTGCGGAAGCTGCTGGCCGCGACCGGCGGCAGCGAGGACGAGCTCGACTGCGGCAGCCAGGAGGGCCGCCCGCCGGAGTCGATCTACGACAACTGCTCCGGCAAGCACGCCGGGATGATCGCCACCTGCCGCGCCCACGGCTGGCCGGTCGAGGGCTACCGCCGCGCCGACCATCCGCTGCAGCAGCTGCTGCTCGAGGAGGTCGCCGCAGCGGCCGAGCTCGACCCGGTCGAGGTCGGGACCGGCATCGACGGCTGCGGCGTCGTCGCCTTCGCGATTCCACTTCAGCGAGCCGCGCTCGCCTTCGCGAAGCTCGAGTTGCTCGACGGCGGCGACCGGGTCGCCGCAGCGATGCGCGCGCACCCGGAGCTCGTCGGCGGCGAGGGTGCGACCGACACCATGCTGATGCAGTCCCATCCGGGCACGGTCGCCAAGGGCGGCGCCGACGGGCTGCTCTGCGCGGGCGGCCGCGGGACCGGTCTGGCGCTCAAGGTCGCGGACGGCAACGGGCGTGCGCTGCGGCCTGCGCTGGCCGCGCTGGCCGCCGGCCTCGGCGTTCCCCTGCCCGATTTCGAGCTCGTTTCGCTCCGGAACCGCCACGGCGAGCCTGCCGCGAGTGTTGCGCTGCTGTGAAAAAAGTGTTCCGAATTTGTGAATTGGCGTGTAACATCCGACCCGCAACAAGGGTGAGCCGGGGGAGAGGGAATGACCGGCTCTTGGTGTTTCTAGGTAGGTCGTAAGCCGCCAGCCGCGAAGCAAGCCGGGAGGTCAAGTGCTCACCGTCGACATCTCTCTTCCCGACGTCGAGGAGCTTCACAAGCTCGTTCAGGACGGACTGGAGAAGGGGTTCCTCACCTACGACGAGATCGTCTCCGGGCTCGAAGAGGTCGAGCTCACCAAGGAGCAGATCGAGGACTTCTACACGTATCTGATCGACCACTCCATCGAGCTGATGGAGGGCGAGAACCACAAGCACCCGCCGCACGAGCAGCCGGCGCTGGCGGAGGAGGAGAAGGGCCCGAAGCTCGACCTGACCGTCGAGCCCTCGCTCGACTCGCTCCGGCTCTACCTGCGTGAGATCGGGAAGGTGCCGCTGCTGACCGCCGACCAGGAGGTTTACCTGGCCAAGCGGATCGAGCGCGGCGACATGGGCGCGAAGACGCAGATGATCGAGGCCAACCTGCGCCTCGTCGTCTCGATCGCGAAGTCGTACCTCGGTCGCGGGCTCAGCTTCCTCGACCTGATCCAGGAAGGCTCGCTCGGCCTGATCCGCGCGGTCGAGAAGTTCGACTACCGCAAGGGCTACAAGTTCTCGACCTACGCGACGTGGTGGATCCGGCAGGCCGTGACGCGCGCGATCGCCGACAAGGCCCGCACGATCCGCATCCCGGTGCATATGGTCGAGAAGCTGAACAAGGTCGTGCACATCGAGCGCCAGCTCGTCCAGCGCCTCGGCCGCGAGCCGCGGCCCGACGAGATTGCGACGGAGCTCGAGATGACGACTGCCGAGGTGCGCGACATCCTGCGCATGGCCCAGCACCCGGTCTCGCTCGAGAAGCCGATCGGCGAGGAGGAGGAGTCGGAGCTGGGCGACTTTGTCGAGGACGAGCAGGCCGAGTCGCCGTTCGACACCGCGCAGGTCCAGCTTCGCCGCGAGGACATCGAGAACGCGCTGGCCTCGCTGCCTGATCGCGACCGCAAGGTGATCGAGCTCCGCTTCGGGCTCTCAGGCGCGCAGCCGTGCACGCTCGAGGAGGTCGGCAGGGCCTTCGGCGTGACGCGCGAGCGCATCCGCCAGATCGAGAACAACACGCTCAAGAAGCTCGAGTCGCTGCCCGAGGCTCAGGGCCTGAAGGACTGCGTCTGAGCAACCGCGCGGTCCCGATGGTCTCGTACGAGGACGTCGGGTCTGCGATCGACTGGCTGGGCGAGGCTTTTGGCTTCGTCGAGTCGGGCGAGCGTTTCTCGGACGACCAAGGCCGCGTCACGCACGCAGAGCTTTCACTCGACGGCGCGACCGTCTTCCTCGGCTGGCCGGGGCCGGAGTACCGGAGCCCGAGGCGGCACGCGCAGGAGTGCGAGCAGGCGGCGCGCTGGCTCGCGACGCCGTGGGTAATCGACGGCGTCCACGTCGAGGTCACCGACGTCGATGCGCACTGCGAGCAGGCGCGCCGATCAGGCGCCGAGATTCTGCGCGAGCCGGAGGATCTGCCGTTCGGCCGGCTCTATTCGGCGGCGGACCTCGAAGGCCACCGCTGGATGTTCATGCAGCCGAGCTAGGCGCCGCGCTGCCGCGGTAGCTGCCGCCGAACACCGGCATCCCGCCCTGCACGCTGACCGGGCGGTCATCCGGCTGCAGGTAGCCGATCCGGTTCGAGTGCCAGCTCAGGCGCCACGGCCCGCGGTGGGAGACGTGGACGGTCACGACGAGGCTCTTGCCGGGCACGACCGTCACGCGGCGGTCGACGCCCGCGCCCTGGAGGCGCAGAACGGTAGGCCTGGTCTGCCTCGGGAGTGAGAGTGGGAACCGCAGCGTCCCCGTCACGCGGCCGTCGGCGGCGGGATAGAGCGTGAGATGGCCGGCCGGCGAGAGCCAGCCGTCGTGGTAGAGGCCGCCGACGAACAGCGCCATCCGCGGTGTCCCGGTTGGGCGCCAGAGCTCGTAGTCCGCGCCGTCGGCGACCGGGACGGCGCCGGTCAGGCGCGCGCGCACGGCGAAGTTCGAGATCACGAGCGGGCCGCGCATCGTCTTGCCGCCGAGGAGGAGGCGCCCGTCGTCGGCGACCGTCACGTGCGGATGGCCGAAGGCGTCGATCGGCGAGGCCTGGTCGAGGAAGGCGAGGCGCGTCAGCGACGAGTTCCAGAAAAGCTGCTCGTGCGCGCGCGCGTGTGGCGTGGCCGGGGTCTGGATCAGCGTCGCGTCGCCGACCTTGGCGTGGTCGACCCAGCTGGCGTCCGCGGGCAGGTAGGTCGCGCGCACGGTGCGGACGACGTGACGGTCGAACGACACCGCGCCGAGCGAGACCGCGCACGAGGCAAGAATCGTCGCGCCGACCGCGACCCAGACCAGCCGCGCCTTGAACGCGGCGCCGGCCGCGAGGCACGCGAGCAGCGCCGCGCCGAGCGCGATCGCCAGCGAGCCGTCGCCGACGCCGACCGCCTTCTCGAGCCGGAACACGCCCATCAGGAACGGTGAGTCCTGCTTGAAGTCGCTGACCGTGTACCCCGACAGCGGCACGCGCGCGGAGAGGGCCAGCAGGACGACCGCGACGAGCGCGACCGCGGGCTTCGCGGGCCGGCCGCGCTGCAGCCAGATCACGAACGCCGGGAAGACGAGCGGGAGCAGCACCATCAAGTAGCGCTCCTGGAAGCGGTCGGAGCCGTTGGTCGCGTAGAGGGCGGCCTCGGCGAAGAGCCCGAGCAGCAGGCCGACGGTTAGCGCCGCGGTGGCGCACTCCTCGCGCGAGGAGGGCTTCCAGAGCGCGAGCACGATCCCGACGGCGGCGGCCGGGACGAGCGCGAAGCCCGCGGCGTAGGCGAGCAGCATCGCGTCGGTGCCGAGCCAGTGGGCAATCTCGCCGGGCTTGACGTGCAGGTCGGCGACGCCCGAGTAGTAGCCGAGCAGCCGCTTCGGCCCGAGCACGGCCGCGAAAGCGAGCGGCGCCGCGTAGAGCAGCACCGAGAGCCGGAAGCGCGACCAGACGGCGCGAACCGAGCCGCGCTCGACGACGAGCGAGGCGGCGACGAAGACGAGCGGCAGGAAGACGTACTGGATGCGTGCGAAGGTCGCGAGCAGCACGAGCGCGGCGAAGCCGAGCTGCAGCCGCCGCGAGGGCTCGGCGAGCGCGCGGACGCCGACGTAGACCGCGCCGAGCACGAGCGGGTAGGCGATCGCGTCGGCGAGCAGGAACGAGGAGAAGAAGAGATCCGGCGAGGCGACGGTCAGGGCGGCTCCTGCCAAGGCGGTCCACGGCCCGCCGCCGAGCCGGCGCACGAGCAGGTAGACCGGCACGGCCGCGAGCGACATCGCGAGCGCGTTCTCCCCCTGGGTGAGGCGGTAGGCGAGCCCCGGGTCGTTCGTCAGCCAGAACGGCGCCGCGAGCAGCGGCTCGAGCATCGCCGGAAAGTGCGCGGAGGAGCCGCGGATCAGCGGCCGGCCGCTCTGGGCGAGCGAGCGCGCGATGCCGGAGTAGATGTACTCGTCCGGAAAGTAGAGCGGCGTCGTGTGGCCGAGCGCGGCCACGTAGCGCACGAGGAAGCTCGCGGCCACGATCCCGCCGAGCAGCAGGCGTGCAGGGACCGTGGCCGCGCGGGCGACCGCAGCAGGTCGCGGAACGGAGAGATCAACCGCCACGGAGTCGCTATCGGCAGCGACGTGCTATCCCTTGAACGAGGGATACTTCGCCGATGGCGGTGGCAGGCGTTGGGGTCTCGCAGGTCGTCTGGAGCGCTCGGCTGCGCGTGCCCGCGATCCGGGGCGCCCAGCTGCTCGCCGCGTCCGGGTTCGCGCTTGCCGAGCCGCTGTTCGACCTGCTCGGCAAGAACGCGGAGTTCTTCGCCGTCCGCGGCTCGACTCCGGGCGACATCCTCCTCTTCGCGCTCGTGGTGACCTTCGGGCCTGCGCTTGTGCTCCTGGCCGTGGAGGTGGTAGTCGGCCTGGCCAGCGACAACGCCGCCGCGGTGCTCCATTACGTGTTTCTCGGCTTCCTCGGCGCGGTCTTCGGCGTCCAGGCCCTCAAGCGCGCGGGCGTCCACCGGACGGCGCTGCTGGTCGCCGGTGCGATCCTGATCGGACTGGCCGTGGCGCTCCTGGCGTGGCGGTGGCGGCCGGCGCGGTCGTTCTTGACGGTGTTGGCCGTCGCACCGGTCCTCTTCCTCGGCCTCTTCCTGCTCAACTCGCCGACCTCGAAGCTCGTCATCTCGAGCGGCACCGCCGAGGCGGCCGCCATTCGCACCCGCGCGACCACGCCGATCGTGTTCCTGCTCTTGGACGAGTTCCCGGTGATCGACCTGCAGCAGGCCGACGGCGGGATCGACGCGAAGCGCTTCCCGAACTTCGCCAGGCTCGCCGCCAGCTCGACCTGGTACCGCAACACCACGACCGTCTCCGCCTCGACCACGGTCGCCGTCCCCGCGATCCTGACCGGCGAGAAGCCGAAGAAGGGCGCCCTGCCGGTCCTGCGCGACCATCCGAACAATCTCTTCACGCTGCTCGGCAAGCGCTACCGGATGGTCGTGCACGAGTCGCAGACGCGGCTGTGTCCCCAGCATCTGTGCAAGCAGAAGACGGCAGGCGCCGGCTCCCGCCTCTCGTCGCTCTACTCGGACGTGCGCGTTGTCTACCTGCACCTGATCGCGCCGCCGGAGCTCGAGCAGCGACTGCCCGTGATCGACGAGTCGTGGGGCGACTTCGCCGGTGGCTCGAGCGAAGACGAGTCGACGGCGACGAGCGGGACGAACGGGCTGCCGAAGGTCGACTTCAACACCTTCTACCTCAGCCGCGTCCGAGACTTCAACCGCTTCGTCGGCTCGTTCAGGCAGCCGGGGAACGGGCCGCCGACGCTCTACTTCCTCCACGAGCTGCTCCCGCACACGCCGTGGCTGTACTTCCCCGACGGCCGCGCGCGGGCGGTCACGAGCACCAACGCGCCGGGCCGCAACGGCGAGCGCTGGTTCAACGGCCAGCTCGCGGTCCAGGCGTGGCAGCGGCACCTGCTGCAGGTCGGCTACACCGACAAGCTGCTGGGCAGGTTCATCGCGCGGCTGCACAAGGTCGGGCTCTGGGACAAGGCGCTCGTGATCGTCACGCCCGACCACGGGATCAGCTTCCGCGGCGGCGACCTGCGCCGGCGACCGACGCACACGAACCTCGCGGAGCTCGGCTTCACGCCGCTGTTCGTCAAGTACCCGGGCGAGAAGGAGGGCCAGGTCGTCGACTCGCGGCACGTGACGACGCTCGACATCCTCCCGACGATCGCCGACGTGCTCGGCGTCAAGATTCCGTGGCACGTCGACGGCAGCTCTGCACTCGGCGGCGGCGCCGGGTCGAGCGTGGTCGACGTCGCCGGCGTGCGGGAGGCGTACCAGGACGCGCTCGCGCAGCGGCGGGCCTCGCTCGCGCGTGAGCTGTCGTTGTTCGGCAGCGGCGACTGGGGCCCGCGGTTCTCGGGCACCGGCCCCTACCGGGGGCTCGTCGGCAGGAGCGTCTCGACGCTCGCGGTCGTGACGACGCCTTCCGCCGCCGCACACGTGGACGCGGTCGGGAGCCGGCTCATGCGGCGGTTCCCGCACGGTTCGGCGCTCGTGCCCTCACCGCTCGCCGGCACGCTGTCGGGCGTGCGGGTGGGACAGCCGGTCGCGCTCGCGCTGAACGGCCGCATCGCCGCGGTCAGCGTCGCCTACCGCAACCCGGGCGGAGGCCCGGTGCGCTTCTCGGTCCTCCCCGGCGAGAGCGCCTTCAGGACCGGGCGCAACGCGGTGCGGGTGTTCGTGCTCGCCGGGAGCCCGGCGCACCCGACGCTCGACGCCGTCGCGACCGCGTTACAGGGCTAAGCGGCCGGCTCGGCGCGCTCTAGCGGGACGAACAGCCGGCAGTGCGGGCACTTGTAGCCCCCGGCCGTGGAGTCGGAGGCGAGCAGCTCGCCCTCGAACTCCTTGCCGCAGTGCGGGCACACGACTTTGTGTTCCTCGGCCACGGGGCCAAGCTAGCAAGGCTCAGACGGTTTCCGGTGGTTCCAACCGTTCCAGCAGCGTGCCGACCCGGACCGCGAAGCGAGCGGCGAGCTCGGCCCGCTCCTCGTCGAAGTGCCCGTGCTCGGCGTAGAGCTCGAGGAGGCCCCAGCACGCGTCGCTCGTCGGCAGGCAGACCATCAGGAGCGACTCGAACCCGAGCTTCCGCAGCAGCGCCGACTCGTTCTCCTCCGCGTCGGAGTCGAGGCGCGAGACCCAGCGCGGCTCGCCGCTATCGACTACCTCGCGCGTGAGCGGGAAGTCGGAGATCAGGTACTCATGGCCGTGGGCGAGCGGCCGGCCCGAGGTCGTGTGCTCGGCGAGCCCGACGAGCAGGTCGCCGATCACCCTCGAGATCGCGCAGGCGGTGGCCTCGAACAGCTCGACCGCTTCCCGGCAGGCGGTGTCGAGCAGGCCACGGATGGTCGTCTCGGCCTCCATTGCCGCGGAGCTCCGCTCGAACGAGTCGGTGGTCACGCCGGCAGCGAGCGCTCGAGGATCGCGAGCCCGCGCTCGAGCTCCTCGTCCGTGGCGGTGAGTGGGGGCAGCAAGCGGATCACGTTCCCGTACAGGCCGCAGGAGAGGAGCAGCAGGCCCTGCTCGCGGGCTGCGGTGGTGACCGCCTTCGAGACCTCGCCAGAGCGCTCGGCGAACTCGAGCGCCAGCATCGAGCCGAGGCCGCGCACCTCGCCGATCGCCTCGTGCCTCGCGGCGAGTTGATCCAGCCGCGCTCGCAGGAGCGACGCGATCTCGTCGGCCCGCTCGCGGAACCCCGGCTCGGCGAGCTGGTCGAGCACCGCGCAGGCCGCCGCGCACGAGACCGGGTTGCCGCCGAAGGTGCCGCCGAGCCCGCCCGGGTGCGGCGTGTCCATCAGCTCCGTCTTCCCGGTCACAGCCGCGAGCGGCAGGCCGCCACCGAGTGTCTTGCCGGAAACGATCAGGTCGGGCTCGACGTCCGCGTGCTCGATCGCCCAGATCGCGCCGGTACGGCCGCAGCCGGACTGCACCTCGTCGGCGACGTAGACGATCCCGTGCTGCTCGCAGAGCTCCTTCAGTCCGCGGATGAACTCGGCGGGCATCGGGATGAAGCCGCCCTCGCCCTGCACCGTCTCGAGCACGACGCACGCGACCGCGTCGGGCGACACGTCCTGCTTGAAGAGGAGCTCCAGCCCGGCGAGTGCGTCCTCGGTCGAAACCCCGCGGTACGGGTACGGCGCCGGGGCGCGGTAGACCTCTGGCGCGAACGGCCCGAAGCCCTGCTTGTAGACGAGCTTCGAGGTCATGGCCATCGTCAGGTTGGTGCGGCCATGGAAGGCGCGGTCGAACACCACCACGCCCGGCCGCCCGGTCGCGGCGCGCGCGATCTTGACCGCGTTCTCGACCGCCTCCGCGCCCGAGTTGACGAGCAGCGTCTTCGTCTCGCTCTCACCGGGCCAGAGCGCGTCCAGCCGGCGCGCGACCTCGACGTAGGGCTCGTACATCCCGACCATGAAGCACTGGTGCAGGTAGTGGTCGACCTGCTCGTGCACCGCGAGGACGACGGCCTCCGGGTTGTGCCCGAGGTTCTGGCACGCGATCCCGCCCGCGAAGTCGAGCACCGCGTTGCCGTCCGCGTCCCAGAGCGTCGCACCCTCCGCGCGCGAGACGACGAAGTCGGTCGTCGCGACGCCGCGCGGCACGAAGCGCTCACGCCCGGCGCGCACGTCGGCGGCTCCATGAAGCTGTTCGGTCGCCATTACCCCGAAAGCCTACTCCAGGGAATACGCTTCCCTCGACCGCGTTAAGGGAGGGCACGATGGCACTGCAAATCGGCGACACGGCACCGGACTTCGAGGCACAGACCACGGAGGGCCCGATCCGCTTCCACGACTGGATCGGCGACTCGTGGGCGGTGCTCTTCTCGCACCCGAAGGACTTCACGCCCGTCTGCACGACCGAGCTCGGCTACATGGCCAAGATCAAGCCGGAGTTCGACGAGCGCAACGTCAAGGTGATCGGCCTCTCGGTGGATCCGGTCGACAGCCACTCGGGCTGGGCGCAGGACATCGAGGAGACCCAGGGCACGGCGCCCAACTACCCGATCATCGGCGACGCCGACTTCGAGGTCTCGAAGCTCTACGGGATGCTGCCGAGCGACGTCTCGGGCGATCCGGCCTCGCGCACGCCGGCCGACAACCAGACCGTGCGCAACGTCTTCGTGATCGGCCCGGACAAGAAGGTCAAGCTGATCCTCGTCTACCCGATGACCACCGGCCGCAACTTCGACGAGGTGCTGCGCGTGATCGACTCGCTGCAGCTGACGGCGCAGCACAAGGTGGCGACGCCGGTGAACTGGCAGCAGGGCGACGACGTGATCATCGCCGGCTCGGTCTCGGACGACGAGGCGAAGGAGATCTTCGGCGAGTGGGACTCGCCCAAGCCGTACATCAGGGTCGTCCCGCAACCCGGCCGATGAGTTTCGGCGACTGACGCCGTCTCAGTTGCCGTGAGCAGGCTCGTCGTATCGCAGTTCGTCACGCTCGACGGGGTCTTCGAGGACCCGGGCGGCTCCGAGGGCATCGACCGCGGCGGCTGGGCCTTCCGCTACGAGCGCGGAGAGGAGGGCGACCGCTTCAAGCTCGACGAGGTGATGGCCGCCGACGGACTGCTGCTCGGCCGCGTCACCTACGAGGGCTTCGCCGCAGCCTGGCCGTCGCGCACGGACGAGTTCGGGTTCGCGGACAAGTTCAACACCATGCCGAAGTACGTCGTCAGCTCGACGCTGGCCGACCCGGAGTGGAACAACACGCGCGTCGTCACGCTCGACGAGCTCTCCGGGCTCGAGGGCGAGCTGCTCGTCAACGGCAGCGGTCAGCTCGTGCAGGGGCTGCTCGAGCGAGGGCTCGTGGACGAGTTGCGGCTGATGGTCTTCCCGACGGTGCTCGGCAACGGCCGGCGGCTGTTCGGCGAGACCGCCGCCGAGCTCCCGTTCCGGCTTGTCAAGTCCCAGCCGGTCGGCGAGGACGGCGTGACCATCCTCGTTTACCAGCCTGCAACAACTGAGGATCCGGAGGGGCAGGTAGCGTGAGCGCGGTGAGCGCTTCCGAGGGACAGCCGCTGCTGGCGCGCCTCGCGCACCTGATCGTCCGCCGCCGCAAGATCGTGATCGCGGCGTGGATCGCGCTGACCCTGTTCGGCGCCTTCTCGGCCGGCCAGGTGTCGAAGCGCTGGTTCGAGAGCTTCTCGATCCCGGGCTATTCCTCGTACGAGGCCAACCAGCGGACGCTGAAAGCCTTCGGCACGGGCGAGCAGGCGCCGCTCGTGGCGGTCTTCCACAGCGACGGCGACATCACCAAGCAAGCCGGGATCCAGAAAGCGGTCGTGGCAGCCGCCGCGGTCAACCCCGGCTCGCGGGACTCGTCCTACTTCTCGACCGGCGAGAACCGCGCCTACGTCTCGAAGGACGGCCACACGATGTTCGCCGAGATCTACCCGCCGAAGAACCCCACCTTCAGCTCGTCGGTGCACCTCGACCAGGTGCGGGCGAAGCTGAAGGCTGCGACCCCGGCCGGCGTGCAGGCCTACCTGACCGGGCGCGACCCGCTCCAGGAAGCTGCCAGCGGCGGCTCGAGCGGCGGCCCGAGCGTGCTCTCCGAGGCGCTGATCGGCGGCCTCGGCTGCCTCGTGATCCTGTTCTTCGTCTTCGGCACGCTGCCGGCGGTGCTGATGCCGATCGTGGTGGCGATCGCCGCGATCCTGAACACCTTCACGCTGGTCTGGATCCTCACCTACATCACCAACGTCTCGATCATCGTCCAGTTCCTGATCGCGCTCGTCGGCCTGGGTGTGGCGATCGACTACGCGCTCTTGATGATCTTCCGCTTCCGCGACGAGCTGCGCGAGGGCGAGGACGTCGAGACGGCGCTCGTCGAGACAATGACGCACGCAGGGCGCTCGGTGATCGTCTCGGGCTCGACCGTGGCGGTCGGCCTGCTCTCGATGCTCGTGCTGCCGCTGCCGTTCATCCGCTCGATCGGGATCGGCGGCCTGCTCATCCCGACGGTCTCGGTGATCACGGCGATCACGCTGCTCCCGGCGCTGCTGGCGACCCTCGGTCCGCGGATCAACAGCGTCCGCCTGCTGCCGAAGCGCTTCGTCGACCGCGGCCATCCCGAGGACGGCCCGTGGGGCCGCTGGGCCCGCTTCGTCATGAGCCATCCCGGGCCGGTGGCGACGGTGGGGCTCGCGATCGTCGCGGTGCTCGTCTTCTACGGCGTGCAGCTGAACCCGAGCGAGGCGCAGGCGAAGGACTTCCCCGGCAAGGGCGACGCGATCAACGGTCGCCAGGTGGTTACGGACGCGCACATCACACCGGGTATCTACAAGCCGTTCGTCGTGCTCGTCGAGAACAACGGCGACCCGAAGGCGATCGCGGTGAGGGTCGCGCGGGTTCCCGGCGTCGAAGGCGTCGCCGCGCCACCCGCGTGGCGCAAGGGGCCGGACAGCCTGGTCGAGGCGTTTCCCAACGCCGACGGGGCGGCCAAGTCCACGCGGCAGACGATCAAGGACGTTCGCGCCGAGCTGAAAGGCACCGACGGCACGCTCGGCGGCGTGGCCGCCGAGGACCGTGACTTCGTGGCCGCCGTCTACTCGAACTTCCCGTACGTGCTGGGCTTCGTCGTGCTGCTGACGTTCATCCTGCTGGCGCGCGCGTTCAGGTCGATCCTGCTGCCGATCAAGGCCGTCGTCCTGAACCTGATCTCGCTGCTGGCGGCCTACGGGATCATCGTCTTCATCTTCCAGGACGGCCATGGCTCGCAGGCGATCTGGGGGGTGCCTGCGACCCACGCGATCATCCCGTGGATCCCGCTGATGATCTTCGCCTTCCTCTACGGCCTCTCGATGGACTACGAGGTCTTCATGCTCACGCGCATGCGCGAGATCTACGACGAGACCGGCGACACGGAGACGGCGATCTCGCTCGGCCTCGCGCGCACCGGCAAGCTCGTGACGAGCGCGGCGCTGGTGCTGATGTTCGCCTTCTTCGTGCTCTCGTCGAGCCCGGGCGTCGACATCAAGCAGTTCGGCATCGGCCTCGCGGCCGGGATCATCTTCGACGCGACCGTGATCCGCACCCTGCTCGTGCCCTCGCTGATGAAGCTCTTCGGCGAGTGGAACTGGTGGCTGCCCGACTTCGCCGCCAAGGCGCTCTTCGTGCGTCCGTCCCGCGCGCCCGAGCAGCCGGCGCTCGACTCGGCCTGACGAGCATGTTCCGCCGCTTTCTCGTTGCAGCGGTCGTCGTTCTCGCGCTGGTCTCGAGCGCGGCTGCGGTCTTGCCGGCGGCGGCCAAGACGAACAAGGCGGTTGCCACCCACAAGCTGATCGTGGCGGTCAAGAAGACCCTCGCTCCGGCGGCGCAGAAGAAGCTTGCGGTCTTGGTGCTGATCACCCAGAACGACGGCGCTCCTGCCGGGCTCGTGGTCACGGCGAGCAGGCCCCGTACTGTTTACAGCGCCAATAGCCGCCCCTCCCGAGTGAAGGCAGAGATCGACTCCTCCTGCAAAGGCCACTGCGTTGCGAGCCTTCGCATTTCCGGCTCGGCCAACCACAAGCTCGTGATCGTCCCCAGCTGTCAGCCCAGGGGCTCGGGCTTCGTCTGCAGCAGGGTCAGGATCTTCAAGGTCTACTGAGCGAGGTCGGCCGCCAGCCCTTGATAAGCCGGGTGGAGCTCGTCCCACCTCGCCTTGGTGTCGTCGCGGCGCTCGCGGCCGGCAAGGTAGTCGGCGAGATCTTCGACATGGAGCTGGACTCCCGCCCCGTAGGCGGAGAGCAGATCCAGGGGCATTCCTCGTTCTTCCCAGACCACGGTGGTCTGGCCAGCGTCGGCGGTCAGCGTGACCTCGATGTCGTTCTCGTCGGGCTCGTCCGCGTCCTTGATGCGAACCAGCAGCCGCTGCGGCGGCTCGCACGCTTCCACGCGCCCGGTGCCTTCCCATCCGCTGGCGAAGAGTCGTGCGCGGTACTCCCCGCCGGGTCGCAGATCGCCTTCGATCTCGCCGTACCAGCGGGCCAGCCGTGAGGGATCGGTGAGCGCCGACCACACGTCGTCGATATCGGTGTCGACGCGGTCCTCCATGCGCACGGCTCCCTTCCCCGCCGTTGATTCCAACCTGCCCAGGATGCGCATGGTCGTCATCTGATCCTCCTTGTTGGTAGCTCGAGTCGTACTTTCCCCCAGAGACTCGGCAGGCACGCCTAACTCATCGGTCGACCGCTGGTCGCCGCCGTGCCGTGTGAAGACGCGCAGCGTCAAGGCGAGGCAGTAGCCGACGAAGAGCGCGAACGCGAAGGTGGCCACTCCGACCGTCCCGCCGAGGACGAAGCCGACGGCCAGGACGGTCAGCTCGATCGCCAGGCGGACCGATGCGATCGGATACCCCAGCCGGCGATGGATGCCGGTCATCCAGCCGTCGCGCGGCCCCGGTCCGAGGTTCGCGGTCAGATAGAAGGCGGTTGCGACGCCGATCGTGACGATCCCGGCCGCCGCCTCCAGCGCGCGAGCCGGAACGGAACCGGGATGGGGCAAGAGGAGTCGCATCGCGTCGAGGGAGACGCCGATCACGACCACGTTCGCGAGCGTCCCGAGGCCCGGCCGCTGACGGAGTGGAATCCACCCGACGAGCACGAGCACGCTGACGAGGATCGTCGCGCCGCCGATGTCGAGGCGACTGTGGTTCGCGATTCCTTCGGCGAGCACGGTCCACGGCGTGTTTCCAAGGCTCGAATTGACCAGCGCCGCCTCGCCGACTCCGAACAACCAGAGCGCGGAGAGAAGGATTGCGAGCGTGATCGGCCGTCCGGACCAGGCGGAGCCCTTGGCGCTCCACGGCATGCGCGGGATCGTCCGGGCCGGAGCAAGCACGCTCCTCAGCCCCTGAAAGGGAGCCGCGAGCATCGTCGAGATCAGACCACTAGCTCTCGGCCGGGCGATAGACCTCGGCCGGAGTGCCGCTCACTGGATCCACGTCGGGCGGGTGACGTTGCTCGAAGTTCGGTCCCGCAAGCCCGCGGGTCGGGTCGACGCCGGCGAGCCAGACGAGACCCTCTTCTGCTCCGATCGTGGCCACGGCGTAGAGCGTGTACATCGCCGACCGGCGACGTGCCTCCTCATCAGCCCACGCGATGACCGCATGCACGTCTTCCGCCTCGAGAGCGCAGTGCTCGTCCGCGGCCCACATGACCTGCTCCTGCCCGCCAGCAGGAAGCTCCGACTCCGGGAGGCGAGGCTGCCGCCAGAAGACGACGTAGAAGTCATGGATCGGCCCTAACCAAAAGGCCGCATCGGCGCGACGCGACTCGATCCTCACCGCCGCATCGTATGCCGATGTCGTCAGTACCCGAGAGCGTCGAACGAGGCCGGGTAGACGATCCGGCCGGCAAGCTCGGGGCTGTAGCCGGGGAGCCGCTTGACCATGAACGCCTCGTCGGGGACCTTCGGATGCGGGGAGCCGAAGCCGAGCACGCTCGCCCGCTCGAAGCCGAAGCGAGGGTAGTAGGCGGGAATGCCCTCGACCGTGACGGCAGGCTCACCTGCTTCCTCGGCGCGGCCAAGCGCATCCAGGATCAGCCGTGTCCCCACGCCGATGCGCTGGCGGTCGGGCCGGACCGACATCGGCGTGAGGCAGAGGATCTTCGGACGGGATCCGCCATCGACGCCGACCCAGCTCAGCATCACGTGGGCGATCACACCGGAGGAGTCCTCGGCGACCAACGCCAGCTCCGGGATGAACTGTTCTGACGCCCGGATGCGCTCGACGAACGCCGCGACCTCGTCGGGGTGCTCGACGAACGCCGCGCGGACCACCTCTGCGATCGCGGGATGGTCCGCGTCGCGCTCGGGACGGATGACGACGCCCTCGGCCACGGGCGGCGATGGTAGTTGCGAGGATGTGGCCGTGGTGGAGCGGCCGTTCGTCCCGTCCGGATTCGTCGTCCCGCTCGCTCTCATGAGGGAGCAATTCCGGCTCGAGCCGCTCGGGCCGCAGCACAACGAGTCCGACTACGAGGCGTGGTCGTCGTCGGTCGAGCACATCCACGCGACGCCCGGCTGGGAGACGAGCTCCTGGCCCGACGACCGCAGCCTCGCGGACAACCTCGGCGACCTGCAGCGGCACGCCGACGACTTCGCGAACCGGACCGGCTTCACGTACACCGTTCTCGATCCCGCGGGCGGCGACGTGATCGGCTGCGTCTACATCTATCCCGACAAGGACGGGCAGCACGACGCGCGCGTGAGCTCATGGGTACAGGCGAGCCGCCCCGAGCTCGACGCGCAGCTGTGGCGGGCGGTCACGGACTGGCTGGCTGCCGAGTGGCCGTTCGAGCGCGTGGCTTACGCCGAGCGGGCCTGACGGCGCCTGGCGCTTCGCACGGCCTTGGCGTACAGCTTGCGAGCCTGCTCGCTCTGAGCCAGCTCCCTCGCTGCAAGCGCTCCCGCAAAGAGAAGCCTGCGGCCTCTCCTCGTCTTCAGGAGGACAAAGAGGCCTTTGACGAGCCACAGCACGACGACCGTCATACCCGACCGGCCGGGGTTCCGAACACGCCGCCCTAGGAGTTGAACAGCTTCCAGTCTCCCTCGGAGACGACCTCGACCGTGCCGTCGGTCACCTTGAGGGCGGTCTGATCGTCGATCGCGTACGCCGGCACCGACAGCCCGGCGGCCCATGCTTCGATCTCGGGCAGCGGGGTCTCGGGGATGCCGTCCTCACGATGGAGGTGTGGAAACACCGAGAAATCGACGAGCCCCAGCGCTTCGTCGCTGCCGGTCAGCGGTTCACTCTCGTCGTAGGTAGTCCCTCCGAAGTCGGGAGTGGCCACCATTGCTCCGCCGCTCGTCCCCACATAGACCGTTTCGGGCCGCAGCGACGGCAAGAGGTCTGCGAGTCCCGAGCGTCGCATCCAGTAACACAGGTAGAGGGGACTGCCGCCCCAGACCAGGAGCGCGTCGGTCTCCTGGACGGCCGGCACCCAGTTCTCGGGCTTGATGCTGGGGAGCGCAGTGAGCTCGAGCACTCCCAGCGACTTCCAACCCAATCCGCACATCGGTTTAGGGCTGTCTCCGACGATGAACCGGTAGACGTGCGAAGGCCCGCCGCGGAACGGCTGCACCCCGGTGGGGATGCAGAGCGCGCTGGAGTCGGCAACCGGTTTGCCGAGCAGTTCCTCGAGCGCGTCGTGGATGCTCGGGTTGCTGATGCCAGACGAACAGAGAAGAAACCTCACGAGGGCTCTAGCCGCCGCTGATCGCGGCGATTACGTCGAGCCGGGAGCCGGCGGCGAGCTCGGTGTCGAGCCCGCCGCGCTCCCGGTCGACGTAGACGTTGATGTGCGGCCGGAGCTTCGGGCCGGGCTCGACGAGCCGGTCGCGCAGGCCGGGCCACCGCTCGTTCAGCCGGTCGATCGCCTCATCCACCGTCGCCGCCTCGACCTCGAGCTCGCGCGGGAGCCCGGGGAAGAGCGGCGCCAGGACGGGAGGCAGATGCAGTTCGGCCATCAGTCGACTGCGGCCACCGTGACGGAGGTGATGCCGGGGAAGAGGCCGCCAATCTGGTCCCAGCTCTCGCCCTCGTCGATGCTTGCGAACAGCTGGCCGGTGCTCGTGCCGAAGTACAGGCCGGGCTCGTCCCGGCGGTCGATCGCCATCCCGTCGCGCAGCACGCCGACGTAGGCGTTCTCGCCCGGCAGGCCCTGGTCGAGCCGCTGCCAGCTCGAGCCGGCGTCGCGCGTGCGCCAGACCGCTGCCTTGCCGTCGGGCATCGTGCGCCCGTGTCCCGGGTCGAGCGGGATCGTGAAGAAGGTGTCGCGGTCATGCGGATGCGTGGCGGCCGCGAAGCCGAACTCCGTCGGCAGGCCTTCCGTGATCTCCGTCCACGACTTGCCGCCGTCGTCGCTGCGGTGCATGCCGACGTGGTTCTGCTGGAACATGCGCTCGAAGTCCGAGGCCGGCGCGACCTTGTGGACGCAGAAGCCGATGTCCTCGTAATCCGCGGGCCAGTCCCTGCGCAGCCCCTTGTTGCGCGGCTCCCAGGTCTTGCCGCCGTCGTTCGTCTCGAACAGGCTGAAGCCCTGGACGATCACCCAGAAGCGATCTTTCTCTTCCGGGTGCGGGATGATCGCCGACAGGCCGAGATGACCGGGCGGCTGCTGCGCCGGGTCGTTCCAGGCCTCGCGGCCTTCCTGGCCCTCGAACGTCGTCAGGAGCGAGAAGGTCTTACCGCCGTCGGTGCTCTCGAACAACCCGGCTGACTCGGCGCCGACGAGCAGGCGGCCGTGAACCGGCATCACGTGCGAAACCTTGGACAGGCGCAGCCCGCCGTCCTCCTCCGGATAGCCGAGGCCTTCGCTCGAGTGCTCCCAGGTCTCGCCGAGGTCGGGGCTGCGCCAGATCGCGGAGCCGAGCCACTCGCTCGCGGCGGCGGCGTAGATCGTGCCCGAGTCAGGGTCGAGCACCGCGTGGTACATCGGCCAGCTCTCGCAGTATGGGCCGCGCACGCTCCAGTCGCGGCGGTCGTTGCTCTCCAATACGAACAGGCCCTTCCGGGTTCCGACGAGGAGCACGCTCTTCGACATTCGGTTCCACCTCCGTCTCGACGATCGTCTTGAAGTAGACCGGATCCGGCCCAGAAAGTCATCGGTGACCTGCCACGCGTAACGAAAACCGCTGCTCCGCCGTTTTTTCGGACAACTGCAAGCGAGGAAGGGGGGAAGGTTGAGTGCGGAAGCGGCAACGGTAGGCGTCACCGGTGGGACCGGCGAGACGGTCAAGACCAACATCCCGGCCAGGCTTGACCGGCTGCCTTGGAGCCGCTGGCACTGGCTGGTGGTGATCGCCCTCGGGGTGACCTGGATCCTGGACGGCCTCGAGGTCACGCTCGTCGGCTCGATCGCCGGCGCGCTGACCTCGAAGGACACGCTCGGCCTGACCACGTCGCAGGCGACCGCTGCAGGAAGCTTCTACCTGGCCGGCGCGGTCGGCGGCGCCCTCTTCTTCGGTTACCTGACCGACCGTTACGGGCGGAGAAAGCTGTTCATGATCACGCTCGGCATCTACTTGATCTTCACGGTCGCGACGGCGCTGTCCTGGAGCTTCTGGTCCTTCATGATCTTCCGCGTGTTCGCCGGCGCGGGGATCGGCGGCGAGTACTCCGCGATCAACTCGGCAATCGACGAGCTGGTGCCCGCCCGCGTCCGTGGCCGTGTGGCGCTCGCGATCAACAGCTCGTGGTGGATCGGAACCGCGTTTGCCGCGGGTCTGTCGGTCGTGCTGCTGAATGTGCTCGCGCCCGCAATCGGCTGGCGAGTCGGCTTCGCCCTCGGCGCGATTCTCGCGATCGGGATCCTCTTCATCCGCCACCTCGTTCCCGAGAGCCCGCGCTGGCTGCTGACGCACGGGCGGGCGGACGAGGCCGAGGAGGTGGTGCAGCAGATCGAGGCGGAGGTGAAGAAGTCCCACCCGGAGCTGCCCGAGCCAGAAGGTGAAGAGCTGGAGATCGAGCAGCGCGAGTCGATCGGCTTCGTCTCGATCGCCAAGCACGTGATCAAGGAGTACCCCGACCGCGGCGTGCTCGGCCTCGCCCTGATGTCGTCGCAGGCGGTGCTTTACAACGCGACCCTGTTCGGGATGGTCGCCGTGATGACGACCTTCTTCCACGCCTCCGCGGCGAACGCGCCGCTCTACATCATCCCCTTCGCGATCGGGAACCTGGTCGGCCCGTGGGTGCTCGGCCCGCTCTTCGACACGGTGGGGCGAAAGGTGATGATCTCGTCGACGTACATCCTCGCGGGGACAGCCCTAGTGATCACGGCGTGGCTCTTCCACGACGGCAAGCTGTCGGCCCTGACGCTGACCATCTGCTGGTCGATCTGCTTCTTCTTCGCCTCGGCGGGGGCCAGCGCCGCGTACCTGACCGTCAGCGAGATTTTCCCGATGGAGACCCGAGCGATGGCGATCGCGCTCTTCTACGCGGTCGGCACAGGGATCGCGATCGCGGCCCCGTGGACGTTCGGCAAGCTGATCGAGACCGGCTCGGTGACCAACGTCTCGCTGGCGTTCGTGATCGGCGGCTCGATCATGATCCTGGGCGGGATCGTCGAGATTCTGCTCGGCGTCGAAGCCGCGGGCAAGTCGCTCGAGGCGGTCGCGCGGCCGATCAACGCGGTTCGCAGCCGTGCCAGCTCGGGCCGAGCCGCGCCGGCCGGCGCCCGCGCGCAGTAACGGAGCTAGTCGCGGGAACGCGAGACCGCCGTCTCGCGTTCCCGCCGTCCTTCGGTGATCCAGACGGCGGCGAAGAGCAGCATCAGCATCGTCGCGAGGGGGAAGAGGCCGAGCGTGACAACCATGGGCGCACCCTCCCTCTCGGGCCCCGCCGATGCAATGGGCCGACCGGCTCATCTTCGCGGCCACCCGGCCCACGCGCGATGAGTTCCGGCGGCGTCCGCAGTCTTACCTCTTGACGTACTCGACAGAAGGAGCACTCACATGCCACAGCTGACGCCATGTCTCTGGTTCGACACCGAAGGCGAGGACGCGGCCAAGCTCTACATCTCGGTCTTCCCGAACTCGAAGATCCTCGAAGTGGCGCGCTACGGCGCGGCCGGCCCTCGGCCCGAGGGAACCGTGATGACGGTCACCTTCGAGCTCGACGGACAGAAGTTCCTGGCGCTGAACGGCGGCCCAAACTTCACCTTCAACGAGGCGGTCTCGTTCCAGATCCCGTGCCGCGACCAGGACGAGGTCGACCACTACTGGGAGAAGCTCGGCGAGGGCGGCGAGCCCGGCCCGTGCGGCTGGCTCAAGGACCGCTTCGGCCTCTCCTGGCAGGTCGTGCCGAACCGGCTGCCGGAGCTGCTGACCGATCCTGACCGCGAGAAGGCCCAGCGCGTGATGGCCGCGATGCTGGAGATGGGGAAGATCGAGATCGACGGGCTCGAGCGGGCGGCCGAGGCCGCTTAGACGCCGAGCGGCGCGCAGCGCGGCTCGTGCACCTCGGCGAGCCGCAGCAGCAGCGCGTGCAGCGCCTCGCGCTCGGCGTCCGAGAGTGGCGCGAGGAAATCGTCGTCGAGCTGCTTGGCGAGCTTCCGCAGGCGACGCAGCTCCTTCGTGCCGTCCGAGGTGAGCCGCACGAGATGCCGGCGGCGGTCGTTCGGGTCGCGCTTCCGCTCCACCAGCCCCTGCTCCTCGAGCTCGTCCAGGAGACCGACCAGCTGACCGCGGTCGTAGCCGAGCGCGTCCGCGATCGAGCCCTGCGTCTCGCGCGAGCCCTCGTCGAGCACCAGCAGCACCCCGAAGTGATACGGGTGGAGACCCGTTTCCTCGTAGGCGGCCATCCCTCGCTCCTTGGCGGCGAAGCCCAGCCGCTTGAGCAGGAAGGAGGTCGAGGCGACGAGCTCCGCGGGGAGCCGTTCGGCAGAAGTTTGCGAAGTGGTGACGTTCATCGCGAATAGCGTAGCGCGCTCAAGGGTTGTTGTGTATGATAGTTGAGACATTCAACGATTGGAGAGAACAACGTGAGCAGAACTGACCGCCGCTGGAGCGCACTCGCACTGATTGTCACCGCACAGTTCATGGTCATCCTCGACGTCGCCATCGTGAACGTGGCGCTGCCGTCGATCAAGACCGACCTGGGTTTCTCGCAGGCGAACCTGCAGTGGGTGATCTCCACCTACGCGATCCTGTTCGGCGGCGTGCTGCTGCTGGGCGGGCGGCTCGCCGACCTGCTCGGCCGAAGGCGGCTCTTCATCGCCGGCCTCGTCCTCTTCACCATTGCCTCGCTGCTCTGCGGCCTGGCCTGGTCGGAGGCCTCGCTGATCGGCTTCCGCGCGCTTCAGGGCCTCGGCGGCGCGCTACTCGCGCCGGCCGCGCTTTCGCTGCTGATGACCACGTTCTCCGAGGGCCGCGAGCGCAATCTCGCGCTCGGGATCTACGGCGCCGCCTCCGGCTCGGGCGCGGCTGCGGGCGTGCTGCTCGGCGGCGTGCTCACCTCGTACCTGAGCTGGTCCTGGGTGTTCTTCATCAACGTCCCCGTCGGGATCGCGGCCGTCGTGCTGACGCCGCTGCTCCTGCCCGTCGGCCGCGTGAGCCTGGCGCACCGGCACTTCGACGTCGCCGGCGCCACCACGATCACTGGCGGTCTGATGCTGCTCGTCTACGCGACCACCCGCGCTGCGAGCCACGGCTGGGGCTCGCCCGGCACGCTCGGGCTCTTCGGGGTCGCGGCCGCGCTCATCGGCGGCTTCGTGCTGATCGAGCTGCGTTCGCCGCACCCGCTGCTCCCGATGCGGATCTTCCGCTCGCGCACGCTCACCGGCGCGAACGCGGCGATGGCAATCGTCGGCGCGGTCGCCTTCTCGGAGTTCTTCCTGCTGACGCTCTACCTGCAGGACGTGCTCCACTACTCCGCGGTCGAGAGCGGCCTCGCCTTCACGGGCTTCGCCTTCACCGTGGTCGTCGCGTCGAACGTCGCGCAGTGGGTCGTCGGCCGCTTCGGCGTGCGGGCGACTCTGACTGCCGGCCTGCTTGCAAGTGCACTCTCGGTCGCGTGGCTGACGCGGCTGCCCGTTGACGGAAGCTACTTCTGGGATCTCTTCCCGGCTTTCGTACTTGGCGGTGCAGGCATGGGGCTCTCCTTCGTCCCGGTGACGATCGCAGGTCTGACCGGGGTCGCACCCGACGACGCCGGTGTCGCCTCGGGCTTGATCAACACGAGCCGTCAGATCGGCGGCGCGGTCGGGATCGCAGCTATCAGCACGATTGCCGCGACCTCGACCGGCAACTTCGCGAGCTCGCACTCGCTTGCGCCGACGAGTGGCCTCGCGCTCGACCACGGTTTCCAGACCGGGCTCTACGCGCTCACCGGGCTGCTGCTGCTCGGCGCGTTGATCGCGGTCACGCTCCTGCGGCCGCCGGCTAGGTCGCACACAGCATCGGAATCGGTCGACGCCGAGGCGGTCCTGCGGGACGCCGCCTGAGGCTGAACACGAGGACCACTCGAAGGTCTAGGTGTAACGGCGGCCCGTTCGGTCGACAAGAGGTCTATGGAGCAGAAGCTGACGATGGCCTCAACCCGAGTAGTCGCGTGCCAGGAGTGCGGCCGCCCGTGGCTCGACCCGCGCGAGCGCTGGCGCCTCTACGTCGATCAAGACGAGCCGGTGCAGACCGTGCCCTACTGCCCGCGCTGCGCCGACCGCGAGTTCGGGGCGCACTGAAGCCCCCGAACCGCCTACACGGGCAGTAGCAGCGAGCCGCAGAATCGGTCACAAGTAGTACGAGGCGCAGCGTGACGAGAATGACGACCGGCTTGCCCGCCGCCGCCCCGGGCCACAGCGAGAGGATCCGCAGGATCCTCGAGGACCTCGTTCGTCACCGTCAGTCGCTCCGCCGCGACCTCGAGCACGATCGACCGCTGCTCCAAGCGAACCGCCGCAGCATCGTGTACTGGCAGGGCCGGCTGGCCCAGGCGCTGCTCGAAGAGCACGGTGGCGCGGAGCGCGCCGGTCGGAGCCGGGCGCCCAGCCGCGTCGCTCGATAGACCGGCAACCGACTCGCGGCGCCGCCCCTAGGATCTCCCGGTGTCGAAGCTTCGCGTGCTCGATCTCTCCCGCGTCCTCGCGGGGCCGTATTGCACGATGCTGCTCGCCGACCTCGGCGCCGACGTGATCAAGGTCGAGCGACCGGGTGAAGGTGACGAGACGCGGACGTGGGGCCCGCCCTACGTGGAGGGCGAGTCCGCCTACTTCCTCTCGATCAACCGGGGCAAGCGGAGCGTCGTGCTCGACCTCGCGCGGCCCGACGCGCAGGAAGCGCTCGCCCGGCTCGCGCGCGAGTCCCAGGTCGTGGTCGAGAACTTCCGGCCGGGAGTCGCCGAGCGGCTGGGCGCCGGCTACGAGCGGCTCGCGCGCGAGAACCCGGAGCTGGTCTACTGCTCGATCAGCGGCTTCGGCGACGAGCGGCCCGGCTACGACTTCGTGGTCGAGGCCGAGAGCGGGCTGATGGCGGTCACGGGCGAGGCCGACGGGCCGCCGCTGAAGGTCGGCGTGGCGGCCGTCGACGTGCTGGCCGGCTACGCCGCGGCGACCGCGGTGTTGGCGGCTCTCGTCGCCGGCCGCGGCGAGCGGATCGAGATCTCGCTCTACGACACGGCGGTCTCGGCGCTCGTCAACGTCTCAGGCACCGCGCTCATCACGGGCGAGGAGCCAGGGCGCTACGGCAATGCCCATCCGAGCATCGTCCCGTACCAGACGTTCGCGGCCGCGGACGGCCTGATCAGCGTCGCCGGAGCCAACGACGGCCTCTACCGCCGTCTGTGCGAGGCGATCGAGCGTCCCGACCTCGCGCAGGACGAGCGCTACGCGACCAACCCGTTGCGGGTCGCCCATCGCGAGGAGCTGGTCGCCGAGCTCGAGCGCGTCTTCGCCGCACGGCCGGCAGACGAGTGGCTCGAGCGGCTCGGGAGCGCAGGCGTGCCGGCGGGCAAGGTGCGCGGTGTCCTCGACGCGCTGGAGGATGCGCGGACGCTGACGGTCGAGCATCCGACGATCGGCACGCTGCCGCTGGTCGCGTCGCCGCTCGGCCCGCGGTCGGAAACCCGGCCGCCGCCGCTGCTCGGGCAGCACACGCGCGAGGTGCTCGCCGAGCTCGGCTACGACGACGAGCAGCTCGAGGCGCTGCTGCTACCGTCGAGCGCGTGAGCGACGGGGTCGAGCGCCAGCACTACAACGTCACCTTCACGCTCCTGGCCGTCGCCGCGGTGGCCTACGCGCTACTGCAGTCGCTCGTCGCGCCGGCGCTGCTGACGATTCAGCACGACCTGGGCACGACCACTGCCGGAGCCGCCTGGATCCTGACCGCCTACCTGCTGAGCGCGTCCGTCTTCACGCCGATCGCGGGCCGGCTCGGCGACATGTACGGCAAGAAGCGGACGATGGTCGTCGTGCTGATCGTGCTCGGGCTCGGGACGCTACTCGCGGCGCTGGCGACCTCGATCGGCGTGATGATCACGGCGCGCGTGATCCAGGGCGCCGGCGGCGCGGTCTTCCCCCTCTCCTTCGCGATCATCCGCGACGAGTTCCCGCCGAAGCGCGTCCCGCACGGGATCGCGCTGATCTCGGCGATCCTCGGGATCGGCGGCGGGCTCGGGATCGTGCTCGCCGGGCCGATCATCCAGCACCTCGACTATCACTGGCTGTTCTGGTTCCCGCTGATCGCGGTGATCGTCGCGACGATCGGAATCGTCGTCTTCGTGCCGGAGTCGCCGGTCAAGACGCGCGGACGGATCGACTGGCTCGGGGCGGTGCTGCTCGCCGCGTGGCTGATCGCCCTGCTCGTGCCGGTCAGCCAGGGCTCGAGCTGGGGCTGGACGTCGGCGCGCACGCTGGGTCTGTTCGCGCTCGCGGCCGTGTTGATCCCGCTCTGGGTGCGGGTCGAGTCGCGCAACCGCTCGCCGCTCGTGGACATGCAGATGATGCGGCTGCGGCCGGTGTGGACGACCAACCTGGCTGCGCTCGTCCTCGGCTTCGGCATGTTCGCCTCGTTCGTGCTCGTTCCCCAGTTCGTCGAGCTGCCGGTCTCGACCGGCTTCGGCTTCGGCGCGTCGGTCACGGAGGCGGGCCTCTTCCTGGTTCCGGCGACCCTCGGCATGCTCGTCGCCGGGCCGATCTCGGGGCGGCTCTCGAGCACGGTCGGCTCCCGCGTGCCGCTGATCCTCGGCGCGCTCTTCTCATGCGTGGCGTTCGTGCTGCTGACCTTCGCCCACGACCAGCACTGGGAGATCTATGCGGCGATGCTGGTGATGGGGATCGGGATCGGCTTCGCCTTCTCGTCGATGGCGAACCTGATCGTCGAGTCCGTTCCCGCCTCCCAGACAGGCGTGGCGACCGGGATGAACACCATCGTCCGCACGATCGGCGGCGCGATCGGGAGCCAGGTCTCCGCCGGGATCGTCGCGGCGACGCTTGCCGCCAACGGCGAGCCGACCGAGCACGGCTTCACGATCGCCTTCGCCGCGGCGGCGGTCGCGCTGGCGGTCGGGGTCGTGGTTGCGCTGCTCGTTCCGCGCCCGGCGCGTGAAGCGTCGAGTGAGGCGCTCGCCGAAGCCGCCTGATCACCTTTTCCGGGTGATGCGCCGCTGCCCGCGGCTGGCAGAAATGGGCCATGGCCGAGGGTCTCTCCGCGACCGAGGTCGGCAAGGAGATCGCCGAGCATCAGAAGCACGCCGCGCATGCGCAGCGTGATCGCCTCGTCGCGATCTTCGAGGCGGTGCTGCTCTCGGTCGTCGCACTGCTCGCGGCGTGGTCGGGGTACTCGGCGGCCAAGTGGGGCACCGAGTCCTCGCTCTCGCTGGCCAAGGCCTCCTCGACGCGCAGCAAGGCCAGCGTCGCCCAGATCAAGGCAACGCAGATCCGCACGCTCGACTCGGTCTCGTTCAATGCCGTCGCGACCGCCTACACCTCCGGCGACCCGAAGCTCTTCCGCCTGGCGGTCAGACGCCTGCGGCCGGGCTATGGGCCCGCGTTCAAGGCGTGGCTTGCAACCCACCCGCTGAAGAACCCGAACGCGCCGGCCGATCCGAGCACGCTGCCGCAGTACCGGATCCCGCAGGAGGCGCAGGGGCGCGCGCTGACCGCGCAGGCCAACCACTACTTCGAGGAAGGCCAATCGGCCGCGGGGACGGCCGACAAGTACGTGCGGCTCACGGTCTTCCTCGCCGCGGTGCTCTTCCTCGTCGGCATCGGCAGCCGCTTCCCGGTCCGCGTGGCCCGCTACGGCCTCGTCTGCGTCGCGGCTGTGCTGCTTGTCGTGTCGGTCGTGCAGCTGCTCGGCCTGCCCGGCCCGCCGTCCTAGCCCGCGGCGACCGGAACGGGCTCCGCAGGCGCGGGCTGCCGGCGGCCCGGCAGCAACAGGCCGCAGACCAGTGCGCCGGCGGCGAAGATCCCGGCCGACCACCAGAACGCGACCGTATAGCCGTGCACCGTGCCCTTGGCGACGACGTCTGCGCCGTGGTGGCTGCTCACGTAGGCGGTCGTCGCGCTGACGGCGATCGTGTTCAGCAGGGCCGTGCCGAGCGAGCCGCCGACCTGCTGGCCGACGTTCACGAGCGACGAGCCGACGCCGCTCACGGCGGGGTCGAGCCGAGCGGTCGCCGTGTTCGAGGCGGTCGGGAACACGAGCCCGAGGCCCGCGCCGATCACGATTAGCGACGGCAGGACGTTCGCCGCGTAGGTCGAGTCCACCTGGAGCCGCGTCAGGAGGACCAAACCGAGCGCGGCGAGCAGCATCCCGCTCACGATCAGCGGGCGTGGCCCGAGCTTCGTCAGCAGGACGCTGTTCACGCCGACCGAGGTGGCGATCACCGAGCCGATCATCGGCAGGAACGCCAGGCCGCTCATCAGCGGGCTGTAGCCGAGGTTCTGCTGCAGGTAATAGGTGACGAAAAGGAAGACCCCGAAGGTGCCGATGCCGGTGAAGAGGACCGCGAGATAGGAGCCGGCCCGAGGGCGGTCCTCCAGCAGGCGCAGCGGCAGCAGCGGATGACGGGAGCGTTTCTCGATCAGCACGAAGAGCCCGAGCAGTGCGACGCCGCCGACGAGCGAGCCGATCGTCTGAGGGGCGGTCCAGCCGTTGGTCTGGGCGCGGTCGAAGCCGAAGACGATCAGGAACAGGCCGCCGGCAGCCGTGGCTGCACCTGGCAGGTCGATGCTCGGCTTGCTCGCGAGCCGCTGCGCCGGGACCAGCATCACCGCCCCGATCGTGACCGGCAGCGCCAGGAACAGGTTCACGTAGAGGCACCAGCGCCAGGAGAGGTACTCGGTCAGCGCGCCGCCGAGCAGGAGGCCGACCGCGGCGCCGCTCCCGACGACCGCGCCGAAGATGCCGAAGGCCTTGTTCCGCTCGCGCTGCTCCGTGAACGTCGTCGTCAGCAAGGCCAGCGCGGACGGGGCGAGCAACGCGCCGAACATTCCCTGCAGCACGCGCGCCGCGAGCAGCCACTCGAAGCTCTGCGCGGCGCCGCCGAAGGCGGAGGCACCCGCGAAGCCGAGCGAGCCCGCGATCAAGGCACGCCTGCGGCCGTACACGTCGCCGATTCGCCCGCCGAGCGGGAGCAGGCTGCCGAAGGCGAGCGCGTAACCCGTGACGATCCACTGCCGAGAGCCGTTCGAGAAGCCGAGGTCCGCCTGGGCCGAGGGCAGCGCGATGTTCACGATCGTCGCGTCGAGCACCACCATCAGCTGCGCCAGGACGACCAGCGCGAGGATCAACCAGCGAGACCGCATCAGGGGCGGTCGGCGACCCAGGCCTTCGCGGCAGCGCTCTCGCCGGTGTCGAAGAGCCGCAGCTCGCCCGGCGCGAGCCAGCCGGCGACCGCGGCTCCGTGCCGGATCCAGTCCTTGTCGGTGACCACCGCCATCCGCTGCCAGGAGGAGCGGTGCTTCAGCCCGACGGAGCCGGCGGCCCTCAGGTCTTGCCAGAGCGCGCCGAGGTCGAGCCCGTGGAAGTCTTCGGCGAGCTCGAAGTAGATGTTCAGCTTCTCGCCGCGCTCGAGGGCGGCGTAGATCGGCTTCATCAGCTCGCGGTACTCGTCGCTCGAGATCGTGCCGGTGGCACGAAAGCCGAGCACGCCGTCGGCAGATCGGCTACTCGCTCAACCATGTGCCGAGTGTAAGCAAGCCTCCCAGCGAGCGTGACTACCATCCTGCGGAAGATGGCCGCCGCCCGGACGCTCACGCTCGCCGACACCGAGATCGCGCGGATCGGCCTCGGCACCAACCGTCTCAGGAAGAGCGCGGAGAACGTCGGGCTCATCGCGCAGGCTGTCGCCGCGGGGATCGGCATGGTCGACACCGCGCACAGCTACACCGGGGGCGAGAGCGAGGCCACGATCGGCCAGGCGCTGTCGTCGCGCCCGGACAGCCTGATCGTTGCGACGAAGGGCGGCTACGCGCCCGGGACCGGCAGCGCTGAGGCGCTGACCGCGCAGATCGAGGAGAGCCTGCGGCGCCTCCGCACCGACACGATCGACCTCTACTACCTGCACCGTGTCGACCCCGAGACGCCGCTCGAGGAGAGCCTCGGCACGATCGCCGCGTACCGCGACCGCGGGCAGATCCGGCACGTCGGGCTCTCAGAGGTCGGCATCGAGCAGCTCGAGCGTGGACGCCAGGTCGTCCCGATCGCGGCGGTCCAGAACCGCTACAACCTGGCGGAGCGGACGCACGAGGAGGTCGTCGACCACTGCGCCGAGCAGGGGATCGCGTTCGTGCCGTTTTTCCCGTTGCACGGCCTCGACGCCCGGCCGGTCGCGGAGATCGCCACCCGCCACGGTGCGACGCTGGCGCAGGTCGCCCTCGCCTGGCTCCTGGCGCGCTCGCCGGCGATGCTCCCGATCCCGGGGACGCTCTCGCTCGAGCACTTGCAGGAGAACCTCGCCGCGCTCGAGCTCGAGCTGAGCGCGGACGAGGTCGAGCTCCTGTCTCAGAGCGCGTGAACACGCAGGCGGTTCGCGAGCTCGCGCGCGACCGCTTCGGGTTCACGCAGCTTCGGCCGGGGCAGCTGGAGGCCGCTGCGGCGGCGGTCGACGGGCGCGACGTTCTCGCGGTCCTGCCGACCGGCGGCGGGAAGTCAGCCATCTACGAGCTCGCGGGGCTGCTGCGTCCCGGGCCGACGATCGTCGTCTCGCCGCTGATCGCGCTGCAGGACGACCAGCTCGCGCATGTGCGGGCGGCCGGCCTGAAGGCCATCGTGCTCAACTCGCAGCAGTCGGCGGGCGCACGCGCGGCGGCGCTGCTCGCCTCGTGCGACCCGGGCACGTTCGTCTTCCTGTCTCCGGAGCAGCTCACCAACACCGAGACCCGGGAGGCGCTGCAGCGCGCGCGGCCGGGGCTGTTCGCCGTCGACGAGGCCCACCTGATCAGCCAGTGGGGCCACGACTTCCGGCCCGACTACATGCTGCTCGGCGCGCAGGCGGGAGCGGTCGGCGCGCCGGTCCGGCTGGCGCTGACCGCGACGGCCGCGCCGCCGGTGCGGCAGGAGGTGGTGCGGCGGCTCGGCCTGCGTGATCCCGTGGTGGTGATCGGCGACTTCGACCGGCCGCACATCCGCCTGTCGGTGCACCGCGCGCGCACGGCCTCCGACAAGCGGCAGGAGCTTGTCCGCGCGGCGGCCGGGTTCGCCGGCCCGGGGATCGTCTACGCGGCGACGCACGCCAGCGCGCAGGCGGCGCGCGACGCGCTCGCCGAAGCAGGCGAGCAGGTGACGCTCTACCATGCCGGGCTCTCCGGGCACGCGCGCCGCGACGCGATGACCGCGTTCCTCGGCGGCTCGGCCCGCGTCATCGTGGCCACGGTCGCGTTCGGCATGGGGATCGACAAGCCGGGCGTGCGCTGGGTGCTGCACGCCGATCCGCCGCCCTCGCTGGACGCGTACTACCAGGAGTTCGGGCGGGCCGGCCGGGACGGCGCGCCCGCGCAGGCGCGGTTGCTGTACCGCTACGAGGACTTCGAGACCGCGCGCTACCTGACGGCGCGCAGTGTTTCCGCCGCGGCCGTCGCCGACGCCGCGGCCGCGCTCGCGGCCGGCCAGCAGGCGGTACAGCCGGGCGAGCACGGCGCGCGGCAGCATACGGCCGCGCTGGTCCGCCTGACCGACCTGGGCGCCGCGACCTGGCAGGCGGACGGCGAGGTCCGCTGGGCCGCGGCGATGAGCGTCGCGCAGGCGCTGGCGGCCTCGGAGGCGGCGACGGAACGCGACAACGAGATCGAGCGCACCCGGCTGACGATGATGCGCCGCTACGCCGAACACGACGGCTGCCGGCGGTCGTTCCTGCTCTCGTACTTCGGGCAGGACTACCCGGGCCCCTGCGGGAACTGCGACAACGACGCCGAGGCCGCGCCGTCCGGAACCGTGCCATCCGAAGCCCCGCCGGCCGAGGTGCCGTTCGCGGTGGGCGCGCGCGTGCTGAGCGAGCGCTGGGGACAGGGCACCGTGCAGCGCTACGACGGCGACCACGTCACGGTGCTGTTCGACGAGCACGGCTACCGCGAGCTGTTCGTGCCCGTGGTCCTCCAGCGCGCCCTACTGCGCCCCGCGTAGCCGCGCCCAGTCGCTGGCTAGCAGCCCGAGGATCACCTCGTCGACGAACTCCCCGTTGACCCAGTCGGCCCCGCGCAGCGTGCCCTCCCGCGCGAACCCGGCCCTGACGGCAGCGGAGATCATCGCCGCGTTGCTGGCCAGCGTGTCGACCTGCAGCCGGTGCAGGCCGCGGACGGTGAAGCCGTACTCGCACAGCGCCAGGACCACGTCCGTGCCCAGGCCGCGCCCGCGGAACGACGGCCGCAGCGACAAACCGAGATGAGCGCTGCGGTTGTGCGAGT
>DATIOF010000129.1:0-8131 GCA_035473395.1 Gaiellaceae bacterium | reverse complement strand
GTCCGCCGATCGTCGCCCTCGATGCCGCCCGGCGCCGTGTCGTGCGGCAGGTCCGGCACCACGACCGGCTCGGCCGGTGCGCGCATCGAGCGGAACTTGAGCATCTCGAACTCGGTGCCGTCGCGGCCGATACGCGGCTGGCGGAAGAACACCGGCCGCCCGACCGAGAGCAAGGTGCCGAAAGCGAGCAACACGAAGAGAGGCAGCGCGATCAGAAACAGCGCGCCAGCGACGAGCCGGTCCGCGACGTACTTGAGGGCGAACTGCCACCCCTTGGGGCGCACCTGTCGCGTCGAGAGCAGCGGGAGGCCGCCGATGTGGTCGATGGTCAGCCGCCCGCCCACCTTCTCGAACAGGCGTGGGACGAGCGAAACCGACACGCCGAGCTCTTCGCAGCGCTTGATCTGCCGCAGGAGGACGTCGTTCGGCGCGGTGGAGAAGGTGACGACCACGTGCTGGATGCCGTGCTGTTCGATCAACCGCTCGAGATCCCAGCTTGCACCGAGGACGGGCAGCGGCAGCGCGGCCTCGTCCATTGGTTCCTTGTCGACGAAGCCGACAGGCTCGAGGCCGAGCTCGGGCAGCTCGAGCAGTCGGCGTGCGGTCAACGAGCCGATCCGGCCGGCGCCGACGACCAGCGTGGGTCGTGCGTCCTCACGCAGGCGGCGGGCCTTGAGCTGCGCCCAGTCGAGCGCGATGCGGCCCGCGGCCAGGTAGACCGCGCTGAAAGCCAGCAGCCGCAGCGTCTGCGGCGCCAGATTGTCGACGTTGCCTGGAAGCAGGATCCGCAATGAGACCAAGGTCATCGCGGCGAGGGTGGTCGCCGCGATGACCTTGCGTGCGCTTTCCAGCATCGAGAGCCGAAGCTGCCACGAGTACATGCCGCGCACGTGGAGGAAGAACACGGCGAGACCGCCGTAGACCACGAGCCAGGCCGAAGGGACCCCGACGATGCCGACGCGGGTGGCCGCCAGCTGGGACATCGCCGCCGCCGCCGCCAGCAGCACGACGTCCAGGACCACCGCGCCGCGGGCCCACGAGCCAAGCCCGCGGCGCCTGAGCGCGACTTCCTGCCGCCGCTCGAACTCGAGCGGTTCGAGTGCCGGAAGCGTCTCGGCGTTCACCGATCGCATCGCCATCGGGGTGCCTTCGGTTTTCTAGCTAGTCCCGCGCCCGGCCGAGCTTGCGCAGGCCAGCGCCGGCTGCCAGTAGAAGCGCGCCACCGGCGGCAAGCAGCGTGAGATCGAGACCGGTGAACGGCAGGCCGCCGTTCGTCTTCACGGCCTGTGCACCCAGAGCCTGCTGCACCGCACCTTGCACTCCGACCTTCGAGTACCCCTGCAGCGCGGCGTACTTGAGCGCGCGCTGGAGATCACCTTTCGAGTACTGGTGATCGAGCCGCCCGTTGTCCGCGTAGTCTCGGTAGATCTGCTGCGGACTCGCCGCAAACGCAGCCGGGGCAGCTGCAAACATGCCGACCGCGCACGCAAGTACCCCCAGAACGATCAATCGACGCCACATTGCTGTTCTCCCTCCTCCACCTGGTCGAATGACCAGGAACCGTTATGCCGCATGCACTGTGCCCGCGCGCGACGAATTTCAGTCTTAACGTGGGCAATCACAACGTAGTCACGTTTCTATGCCGCCGCAAGTAGCAGACTCCAGACCGTCGAAATCGTTAGCAGCGGCGTCGAAACTGCCCCAATTTGACTAGGTCGTTCCCTCCCACAGTCGTGCTGCACTAGACGTGGTCGGAGCTCGTTCTCTTCCCGCGGTCGTCGTTGTCGCGGGCGCGGCGCTACTCGCCTGGGCCGAGACCGGAAGCATCGACGCCGCCGATTGGCTGCTCTACGCCGTGCTCGCCGGGCTGCTGCTGGCGGTGGTGGCTTTCGCGGGCTTGCCCCCCAAGCCGCCTGGGGCCGCGCTGGCCGGGCTGTCGTTGCTGGTCGCCTACGCGGGCTGGCAGGCGGTCTCGATCGCCTGGTCGCCCCTACCGTCGCTCGCGCGAGACGATGCGCTGCTGACCCTCTTCTACGTTGTCGTGCTCACGATCGGCCTCTCGGTGCGCGGCGCGGCCGATCGGGGCGTGGTCGTCGCGGCGGTCGCGGCCGGAAGCGGCGCGCTGGCCGTGGCGACGGGAGCGGCGCTTCGGTTCAGCTCGGCGCCCGAGGCCGATTTCGGCGATGGCCGGCTCGCGTTCCCTGTCACCTACACGAACGGGGCGGCGGCGATGTTTTTGGTCGGTTTCTGGCCGGCGCTCGTGCTGGCGGCACGGCGGGAGGTGCCGATAGCCGCGCGGGCCGGCGGGCTGGCGGCGGCAGTGGCCACGCTCGCGGGCTGGCTGGTGACGCAGAGCAAGGGCGGCGGGATCGCGCTCGCGCTATCGGCGGTCGCCGTGCTGGTGGTCTCGCGCGACCGCCTGCGCCTGCTCGTGCCAGGCCTGATCGCGGGCGTGCTCGTCGGCTCGCAGTTCCACCTCCTCACGGCGACGTACACCAGCGCTGACCTCCGCGCCGCTGCGCGGGACGCCGGTCTGGCGCTGCTCTGGCTGACCGCGGCGGCGGCGGTCGCCGGCCTGCTCTACGCCCTCGCCGACCGGCGGCTGCAACTCCCCGACCGGTGGAGCCGGATCCTGACGCGGCTGGCCCTCGTCGTCGCTGTCCTTGCCGTGCTCACCGTGCCGGTCGCGTTCCTCGCCACGGTCGATCATCCCGGCCGCTGGGCCGGCGACAAGTGGAGCGCCTTCAAGCACAGTCCGTCACACGAGACCGCGGCGACCCACTTCGGCAGCCTCGGCTCGAACCGCTACGACTTCTGGCGCGTCGCGCTGCACGAGTTCGGGCACCACCCTCTTGCCGGGATCGGCGACCGCGGGTTCGGTCCTGCGTATCTCGTCGAGCGCCGCAGCGGGGAGACACCGGTGCGAGCCCATTCGTTCGAGCTCGACGCCCTGAGCGAGCTCGGCATCATCGGGTTCCTCCTGTTGTTCGGGGGATTGGCTCCCCTGGTCGTGCTCGCAGGCCGCGGCGCGTGGCGCGGCGACCACGCCGCGACGGCCGGCTTCGCAACGGCGGCGTACTTTCTGATCCACGCCTCCGCCGACTGGATCTGGACGATCCCTGCGGTCGGCCTGCCGTGCTTCGTGCTGCTCGGAGCGGCCTGTGTGCGAGACGATGCCGCGCCACTGCCCCGCCGCGCCGCCACCGGCGTGGCGATCGCTGCCGTCGCCGCGGCCGTGCTGGCGTTCGCGCCGCCCTGGCTCTCCTCCCGCCTCTCGAGCCACGCCCTGCAAGGCTCATCCTCGCCGGCGAGCGACCTGCGCTGGGCTCGCCGACTGGATCCGCTGTCGATCGAGCCGTACCTCGTGCAGGCCAAGGTCGCGCCGACGCCGGCTGCGGCCCTGGAACCCCTGCGCAAGGCGGCCGCCAAAGAGCCGCGCTCGGTGGACGCCCGCTTCGAGCTCGCGCTCGGGTACCTCCGGGCGCATCGCCCGACCGCCGCACGGCGCGAGTTGCGGCTCGCACTGCGGCTGGAGCCCGGCGCACCTGCGATCGAGCAGGCCCTCAGCCGCATCCGCAACCGCAAGTAGGCTTGCGCGGTGGCCGGCAAGGCACTGATCACCGGCGGCGCCGGGTTCATCGGCTCGCACCTGTCCGAGCTCCTGCTGGCCAACGGCTGGGAGGTTTTCGTCCTGGACGACGTCTCTACCGGGCGGCTGAACAACATCGAGCACCTGCGCTCCCGTAGCGACTACCACCTCGTCGTCGACTCGATCCTCTCGCCGGCCGTGGTCAGCGAGGTCGTGCACAAGTGCGACGTCGTCTTCCATCTCGCCGCGGCCGTCGGCGTCAGGCTGATCGTCGAGCAGCCCGTCCACACGATGGTCACGAACGTCCAGGGCACGGAGACCGTCCTCGAGTACTGCAGCAAGTTCGGCAAGCGCGTCCTGGTGGCCTCCAGCTCCGAGGTCTACGGCGACCACCGCGAGGAGCGGCCCCTGGCGGAGGACGACCGGCGTATCTACGGGCCGACGACCGAGAAGCGCTGGCTCTACGCCGACTCGAAGGCGATGGACGAGCACCTCGCGCTCTCGTACCACCTCGAGCGCGGGCTCGACGCGGTGATCGTGCGGCTCTTCAACACCGTTGGCCCTCGTCAGAGCGGCCAGTACGGGATGGTGATCCCGCGCTTCGTCGAGAGCGCGCTCGCAGGCAAGCCGATCGAGGTGCACGGCGATGGCACGCAGACGCGCTCGTTCTGCCATGTCGCGGACACGATCCGCGCGCTCGCGGGCCTGATGGACAAACGCGAGCTCTCGGGGGAGATCTTCAACGTCGGCTCTTCGGAACGGGTGCGCATCGTCGACCTCGCCGAGCGCGTCAAGGCGGCCACCGGGAGCCCTTCGGAGATCGTCTACATCCCGTACGACCAGGTCTACGAACAGGGCATCGAGGACACGCTCCACCGCGAACCGGCGATCGGAAAGATCCGCGGGGCCATCGGCTGGAGCCCCGAGCGCAACCTCGACGGCATCCTCGCCGACGTGATCGCCGAGCATCGCGCCTCGGTCACGGCGTAGCCCTATAACTAGACGGATGCGCGTCTCCATCTTCGGGTTGGGGTATGTCGGCACGGTGTGCGCCGCCTGCCTGGCGCGGTTCGGGCACGAGGTCGTCGGCGTCGACCTGAACGAGGACAAGAACGCCCAGATCTCGGCGGGTCGCAGCCCGATCGTCGAGCCGGGCCTTGAGGACCTGATCGGCGAGGCGGTCGAGGCCGGGCGCCTCTCCGCGACGTCCGACCACGAGCAGGCCGTCGCCGGGTCCGAGCTCTCGCTGATCTGTGTGGGGACGCCGAGCCGGTCGAACGGCAGTCTCGACACGAGCCATGTCGAGCACGTCGCGCAGACGATCGGCGAGGCCCTGCGCGGCGGCGAGGAGCGGCACACGGTCGTCGTCCGCAGCACGCTCCTCCCCGGCTCGACGCTCGGCGTCGTGCGGCCGGCGCTCGAGGCGGCCTCTGGCCTGCGCTGCGGCGAAGAGGTCGGGCTCGCGTACAACCCGGAGTTCCTCCGCGAGGGCTCCGCGGTCGCGGACTTCCACGACCCGCCGTACACGCTCGTGGGCGGGCTCGACGACGAGAGCGCCAAGACGGCCGCGCGGCTCTACGAGAGCATCGACGCGCCGCTGCGCCTGATCACGATTCCCGAGGCGGAAATGGCCAAGTACGCGGCCAACGCCTTCCATGCCGCGAAGATCGTCTTCGCCAACGAGATCGCCAACTTCAGCCACGCGGCCGGCGTAGACGGCCGGCGGGTGATGGAGCTGCTCGTGCAGGACGCGCGGCTGAACATCTCGCCGGCCTACCTGAGGCCCGGCTTCGCCTACGGCGGCTCGTGCCTGCCGAAGGACGTGCGTGCTCTGCTCTACGCCGCCCGCCAAAGCGACGTCGAGCTCCCGCTGCTGCGCAGCCTCCCCGAGAGCAACGATCTCCAGCTCCGTCGCGGCTTCGAGCTCGTCCTGGCCGAGCCGGGCAAGCGTGTGGGCGTGCTCGGCCTTAGCTTCAAGGCAGGCACCGACGATCTACGCGAGAGCCCGGTCGTCCAGCTCGTCGAGGCACTCGTGGGCAAAGGCTATGAGGTGCGCATCTACGACGGCAACGTCAATCTCGCGCGCCTGCTGGGCACGAACCGCGAGTACATCGAGTCCGTCGTGCCGCACCTCGCCGACCTGATGATCGACGACGCGCGTGCGTTGCTCGACTCGGCCGAGACGGTCGTCGTCGGGAACGACAGCCCCGAATTCGCCGGGCTGATCGCGGGGAGCCGCGCCGCCGTCATCGACCTCGTCGGGCTCGCACTGTCGGACGACCAGCGCGAGTCGCTCGGGGAGCGGTACCGCGGGATCGCGTGGTGAGACGCTTGCGCGTGCTCGTGATCAGCCAGCTGTTCGCGCCCGAGATGGGCGCGCTGCCCAACCGCCTTGCCCCGCTGACGAGACACCTCGGCTCGCACGGGCACGACGTCTTCGTCGCGACCGGGATGCCGAACTACCCGAGAGGCGAAGTCTTTCCGGCCTATCGCGGCAAGCGGTTCGTCCGCGAGCATCTCGAGGGAGCGACCGTTCTCCGGACCGCGTACTTCACCACCGCCCGTAACGTCTCGAAGCGGGCGCAGCTGCTCAGCTACCTGAGCTTCCTGCCCGCCGCGCTCCGCAGCGGCTGGCGGGCCGGCCCCCTGGACGTCGTCTTCGTCACCTCGCCGCCGATCTTTCCCGCCCTGCCGGCGATCCTGCTCGCGAAGCTGCGGCGGGCGAAGCTCGTGGTCGACCTACGCGATCTCTGGCCCGACGAGGTCGTGGCGGTCGGCGCCGCCCGCGAGGGGTCGCTCGCGATCCGGGTGCTGCGTCGGATCGAACGGCTGATGTACACCTCGGCCGACCTCGTCACCTGCACGACGCCGGCGTTCGCGGACACCGTCGCCGAACGCGGCGTCGGCGAGGAGAAGCGCCGGCTGCTCCCGAACGGCGCCGACCTCGAGCTCTTCCGGCCCTTGCCGCGCGAGAACGAGGTTGCGGCCCAGTACGAGTTCGGTGACCGACTGGTCGTCATGTACTCGGGCCTGCTCGGGATCAAGCACGGCCTCGAGACCGTGATCGACGCGGCGGCGCTCCTGCGGGACCGCGACGACGTGGTCTTCTTCATCCGCGGCGAGGGGCCGCGGCGCGAGGCGCTCGAGGCACAGGCGAGCAAGCTCGGGCTGACGAACGTGATCTTCGGCGGCGAGCGCCCGATCGAGGACGTGCCGTACCTGCTCGCCCGCGCCGACGTCTGCGTCACGAACCTGCTCCCGGACGCCTACCTGGAGAAGATCGTCTCGGTGAAGGTGTTCGAGTACCTCGCGTGCGAAAAGCCGGTCGTCGGCGGCCTGCGCGGCGAGGGGGCTCGTGTGCTCGAGGAGTCCGGCGGCGGGATCGCCGTCGAGCCCGGCGACGCGAAGGCGATGGCCGATGGGGTGCGCGAGCTGCTCGACTCGCCGGAGCGCCGGGCAGAGATGGGGGCGTCGGGCCGTCGCTACGTCGAGCAGCACCATTCGCGTGCGGCGATCGCCGCACGTCTCGAGGAACTGCTCGTCGAGGTCACGGCGCGACGCAACGGCAGCGCGTGAAGCTCGTCTACGTGACCTCGAGCCTTCCGCACGGGCCGCTCGAGGCGTTCGTGCTTCCCGAGGTCGCGGCGCTCGAGCGGCTCGGCCACGAGGTCTGGATCGTGCCGATGTGGCCTCGCGGCGAGCGAGTGCACGCCGACGCGGAGGCCTTCGAGGCCCGCACGATCAGCGAGCCGCTGCTCTCGTCGGCGGTGCTGGCATCGGCGGCCCGCGAGGTGCGGCCGGCGCCGCTGGGGCGAATGCTGCGGTCGCGACCTCGAACCGTCGCCAAGAACCTCCTTGTTCACCCCAAGGCGCTCTGGCTCGCGCGACGGCTCCGCGAGCTCCGGCCCGACCACGTCCACGCCCACTGGATCTCGACGAGTGCGACCCTCGCGATGGTCGCAGCCGAGCGGACCGGGATCGCCTGGAGCCTGACCGCGCACCGCTGGGACATCCGCGAGGCGAACCTGCTGCGGGCCAAGGCCCGGTCTGCCTGCTTCGTGCGGACGATCAGCGAGGCCGGCGCGCGGGAGCTGCAAGAGCGCGTCGGGCTGCCCGGCTGGAGCCCGGTCGTGCTGCGGATGGGGGTGCAGCTGCCGGCGGCGACGGCTACGCCGCGTGGCGGGCGGGAACTGCGGCTGCTCACACCGGCCAACCTGCTGCCCGTGAAGGGCCACCGCTACCTGTTCGAAGCGCTTGCGGGGCTCGACGGCGTCTCGCTGGACGTCGCGGGCGAAGGCCCGCTGCGGGCAGAGCTCGAGGAGCGCGCGCGCGAGCTGCCCGTGTCCTTTCTTGGAGCGGTCTCGCACACCGACGTGCTGACGGGCCTGGAGGCGGGCCGCTGGGATGCCCTGGTCCTGCCCAGCGCGCCGGCTCCCGATGGCGCGCGGGAGGGCGTTCCGGTCTCGCTGATCGAGGCGATGGCCGCTGGCGTGCCGGTGCTCTCGACGGAGTGCGGCGCGATCCCCGAGCTCGTCACCGAGG
>DATIOF010000128.1:0-17159 GCA_035473395.1 Gaiellaceae bacterium | reverse complement strand
TCCTCGTCGTCGGTGACGACCATTCCGCCCTCGCCCGTCGTGATGATCTTGTTGCCGTAGAAGCTGAACATCGAGCAGGCCCCGAACGAGCCCACACGCCGGCCTTTGTAGCGGGCGCCGTGCGCCTCTGCCGCGTCCTCGAGCACGAACAGCCCGTGCTCTCGCGCGAGCTCGAGTACCGGGTCGAGGTCAACAGGGTGGCCGTAGAGGTGCACGGCGACGATGCCCTTCGTCCGGGACGTGACGAGCTCCTCGAGTCTCGACGGATCGAGATTCCAGGTCTTCGGCTCCGAATCGACGAGCACCGGCTCGGCTCCGCAGTAGCGGACGGCGTTGGCGCTGGCGACGTAGGTGAGGCTCGGGACGATCACCTCGTCGCCGGGCCCAACCCCGAGGCCGAGCAGCGCCAGGTGCAGGGCGACTGTGCCGTTGCAGCAGGAGACGGCGTGCTCGACCCCGCAGAACTCGGCGAAGCCGCGCTCGAAGCGCTCGATGTACGAGCCGGTCGAGGAGATCCAGGTCGACTCGAGGCAGTCGGTGACGTACTCGAGCTCGCGACCGACCAGCGCGGGCGCGGCGACGGGCAGCTCGCGCTTCACTGTTTGAGCTCCTTCAGCATTAGGATCCGCTCGTCGGCGCTGCCGTTGTGGGTGACCGGCTCTCGCTCGATCTCCTCGAAGCCGCGCGACAGGTACATCCGGCGCGCGCGCTCGTTGCTGGCGTAGACGGAAAGCCGCACCCGCTCGCTCCCGAGCCAGGGCGCGCGGTCGAGTGTGAAGTCCGTCAGCAGGCTGCCGATCCCCTGTCCGAACGAGCCGTGGTCGACGACGATGCCGAAGCTCGGCACGTCGAAGCCCTCGTTCCAGCCGCGCAGCATCGAAAGGCCGACGAGGCGACCGTCGATGAAGGCGCCGAAGTACCAGTCGTCGCCGGCCCGCAGGACGATCTCCTCCGCCGAGCTCGAGGTCATCGGGAAGGGATGAAAGTGCACGGTGACCTCGGGCACGTCGTTGCGCTCGAGGAATCGCGCCAGCACATCTCGGTCACCCGGCCCCAGCGCGCGCAGCAGTGGCTGCGAGCTCGTGACGTCCCTCATGCCGGAGACGAGGACGCCGACCTCATGGCCGATGCGGGTTAGAGCGGGAAGGGCACGGCCGGCACCCAGGAGGGTCAGCTCGTCCGCGATCAGGTCGACCGTGCGCACCACCGGTTCCCAGGACGCCGTGTAGTCGGCAAGGTCGAGCAGCTCCTCCGCGTAGCGCTGCGGTGTCAGCGTCGCCGCGTAGCCGGCCGCGGTGGCGCCGAGGGCGGCACGCAGGCTCGGGTCGTCGACGAGCTGCCGCAGCACGCGTTCGAGCGCCTCGCCGTCGCCGGGCGGAACCTTCGCCATCGCAGCCGCCGGAATCTCGGCGAAGGCGCCCACGTCGAAGCCGAGCACCGCCTTCCCGACCTCGAGCTGGCGGATGAGCGACGCGGAGCCGCTCTCGAGCGGCGGGTAGCGCAGGTTGATGCAGATGTCCGCCTCGGCCAGCAGCTGGTCGACCACGCCGTCGGGTTGGTAGCCCAGAAAGGAGACCTGGTCGAGGCCATGCTCGCGCGCAAAGGCCGCCACTTCACGGCCGTACGATCCGTCGAGGCCGGGCCCGACGATGACGTACTCGACGCGGCCGGCGAGCTCGGGATCGTCCGCGAGGATCTCCAGCACGCGGTGAACCTGCTTGTTGCGGTTCACGCGACCGAGGGTGAGGAGCAGCACACGGCCGTCGTCCCGCTCGCCGGGCCGGGCATCGTCACCGTTCGGGTACGCGGGCAGGAACAGCTCGCCCACAGGGCCGAACCACCGCCGCCGGATCTCGTGCGCGTGGTCCGCCGAGTGGACGACGGCGCCGAGCGCGCGGTCGAGCACTTCCTCGACCAGGGGGTAGCGCAGAGCGTCCGCGTCCGACTCCCAGACTGGCCGCGCGCCGCCAAGATCATCCGCGGCGCGTCGAGCGCCCTCCTCGCCGTACAGGACCTCCATCCGCTCGTGGTACTGCCCGGCGTCGCCGGCCAGAACCCAATGCTCGGCGAAGAGGTGCTGGTAGCTGCGGTCGTGGAGCACGACGATCCCGGGTCGCAGCCGCGAGGCGTCGTAGATCGTCCCGTGGAAGGCGTCGTTGTTCCCGAGGTTGTAGATCGCCAGGTCGTACTGAGCCAGGCGGTGAAGCAGGGCGGGGTCGTCGCCGAACAGGAAGGTGCGCAGCTCGGTCTGCCGGTGTACGTCGTGGTCACTCACCCAGAGGTCGACGGTGCAGTGCTCGGCGAGCGCTGTGGTGACGTGCAGGCTGAACTCGCCTACCGCGCTGCGGGTCGAGAGTGGCGTGAACCAGGCGACCTTCACGCCGTCAGCGTCTCCACGACGGCGTCCCACGAGACGTTGAGCGTGTCGAGCCGCTCACGGGCAGCGTGCCCGAGACGCTCCGCGAGCGCCCGGTCCTCGGCGAGCTCGTCGAGCGCCTCGGCGAGCGACTCGGGCGTCGACGGGACGACTCGACCGGTCACGCCCTCCTCGACGAGCTCGTGCGTGCCGCCGGAGTCCTCACAGGTGACGACCGCCTTCCGCGCGTAGAACGCCTCCATCGTCACGTAGCCATAGGAGTCCTCGTCGAGCGGCGGATAGACGACCGCCAACGCGTTGGCGTACAGCTGGAGCTTGCGCTCCTCGCTGATCCACTCGGGAATCAGCTCGACGCGGTCGCCGAGCCCTTCGCGCTCGATCGTCTCGAGGAGCGGGTCGAGATATGCGGGGACGTCGGGCGCGCCGGCGATCACCGCCCGCACGCCGGAGCGGGTGTGCGCGAGCGCCTGGACGAGGAGCTCCTGCCTCTTGGCGGGGGTGATTCGGCTGGGAAAGAAGACGTAGTCGCCGTAGCTCTCGCAGCGGATGGAGCCAGGGTCGCGGAGTGGCGGATAGAGGACGGTCGAGTCGAGGCCGTTGAAGCGCTTCAGCCGTGCCGAGGTGACGCTCGAGTTCGTGTAGATCGCACGTGCCTCCGGAAGGTAGGCGTCGTCGGCGGCGATGACCGCCTCGCGCACCCGCCCTGCCTCGTAACCGTTCTCGAGGCCCTGATGCGGGGTTGCCCAGAGCTCGTAGGCGAGCCGAAACTGGTGCAGCAGCCAGAGCACCTTGTTCTCGTGCGGAACGAGGTACGCCGGAAACTTCATCGCGACAATGCGGTCGGCTGGCCGGATCCGCGTCAGCCGCGCCGAGAGCATGTGATCGAGGACCACACGCGGCGGATTCCACCGGAACGGCAGCTGAACGAGCTCCGTCTCGTGACCGCGCTCCTGGAGGTTGTCGGCCAGCCAGCCCGCCAACAGCTCAGCACCGCCGCGGACGAAGGGAACGTGCACGCTGAGGATGACGACCTTCACCGCGTCAGCGCCTCGACCACGGGATCCCAGCGAAGATCCAACCGGCGCAGCGCCCTCTTCGCTTCTTCCCCGAGCCTCCGGGCTCGAGGACGGTCGCCCGCGAGCTCGTCGAGAGCGCCCGCAAGCGCCCGCGGCTCGGGCTCTACGACGAGCCCGTTGCGGCCGTCCTGGACGAACTCGAGCGGCCCGCCCGAGTCGGTGCAGGTGATCAGCGCTTTCGAGGCCGCGAACGCCTCGGTCGTGACGTACCCGTAGTCCTCGCCGAGCGGCGGGTAGAGCACCGCGAGGCAGCCGGCATAGAGCTCGCGTTTGCGGCCCTCGTCGATCCACGCTCCCTCCAGCTCGACGCGATCCTCCAGGCCCAGGCCGGCGACGAGCTCGCGGAGGCGGTCGAGGTGCTCGGGAACGTCGGCCTTGCCCGAGATCACCAACCGGATGTCCGAGCGGACGTACGCCATCGCCTCCACCGCCAGCGCCTGCCGCTTCAGGGGCGCGATCCTGCTCGGGAAGAAGATGAAGTCACCGTACTCGTCACAGTGGTAGCTGTCCGCGTCCCCGAAGGCCGGATAGAGCACCTCGCAGGAAAGATTGTTGTACTCCCGTAGCCGGTCCGCGACCACGCGCGAAATGGCATACACGCGGCGCGCCTCGCGGAGCCCGAGCCGGTCGGACTCGTAGATCGACTCGCGGATCGCGTCGGAATGTGGGGTGCGCGGGTCGGGATAGGTTTCGCGCAGGTCGTAGGCGGGACGGTGGTGGTGCAGGAACCAGACGACCTTGTTCGGGTGTCGGAGCAGGTAGCTCGGCGTGCGCAGGCAGATCAGCAGCTCGGCCTCGTGCGTGAGGTCGAGCAGTCGCAGGGCAAGCATCTGTTCCACCATCTCCTCGGGGTCGGGCCAGAACGGGAGCAGGATCTCGTCGACCTCGTGACCGCGCCGGCTCAGGGCAGCGGTCAACTCGCCGGCGTGGCGACGCGCGCCGCCCTTTGCGAACGGCACGACCGTCGTTGCAACCGCGATCTTCACGTGGCCCCGAGCCGGGCTCAGCCTTCGGGGTCAAGGACGTGAGGGTCATGCGAGCCCTCAGGCGCCGACTCGAGCGCGGCGAGCCGGCGGCGGAGCGCCTGGATCGCGTCGTCCTGCCTGCGGCGGTCGGCCTCGGACGCGTGGAGCTCCTCGGTCCGGTTGGCAAGCTCGGAGAGTGTCTGCGCGGTCAGCGCATTCACCTCCGTCTGGCGACTGGCGAACTCGACCAGCGGCCGGAGGAGCCTCACCCGCAGTGGAGCCACGAGCCTGCCGAGGAAGCCGCCGCCCTCGAGGTCGACGTTCGAGACGTCGTATCGGTCGTGGAGCGCGAGGAGCTCGTTCGGCGGCCAGTCGCGCTCGGCGACCGGTTCCCTCTCCACCTCAGCCGTCGCGTCGACCCGGCGTCCGATATGCGCCCGGATCCTCCGCGCGGCAAGCTCGCCGGGATCCGCGTCCGCTGTCACCGCTGGATTATGGCCGCTGCCGCGCCCTAGAGCGCGCGAAGGCTCTCGGGGTGCTTGCGCACGAAGCGGGCGATCGAGCGCCAGTGCCAGAGCGTGCGCCGTGTGAGGAAGCTGCGGTCGGTCACGGCCTGGTGGTGGTGGACGACGATCGCCTCGGGGACGTACCAGCGCTGCCAGCCGGCCTGGCGGGCGCGGTAGGCGAGGTCGATGTCCTCGCCGTAGAGGTGGTAGCCCTCGTCGAGCCCGCCGAGCTCGGCCAGCATCTCGCGGCGGAGGAAGAGGAACGCGCCCAGGAACCAGTCCGACTGCACGGGCTGCTCGGGGCGTTCGTCGAGCAGGTAATGGTCGCGCTGCCGCTGCTCCGGGTGCAGCAAGCGGCGCAACGGCGTGCGGCGGACGAGCGTGCCGCGGACGGTCGGGAAGCTGCGGCGCGACGGCTGCCAGCGGCCGTCCGGGTAGCGGAGCTGCGGCGCCGCGATCCCGCAGCGCTGATGAGCCTCGGCGAAGGCGGCCAGCTCGTCGACGGCGCCGGGAGTGACCTCGATGTCGGCGTTCGAGGCGATCACGTACGGCGCGCTGGTGGCTGCCACTCCGCGGTTGATGTTCGCGCCGAAGCCGAGTGTGCGCTCGTTCGCGATCACTTTGGCGTCGCGGGTCGAGGGCGAGCCGCCGGGGTTGACCGTCAGCACGAGCTCGTCCACCTGGGGCGCGAGCGAGTCGAGGCAGAGGCCCGGGTCGGGATCGCCCGGCGTCCAGATCACGACGGCGGCCGTCTTCACGCCAGCAACTCTCGGTAGACCTCGAGGGTGAGGCGGGCGGTCTCGGCCCATGAGTAGCCGGCCGCGCGGTCAAGCCCCGCTTCGCGCAGGCGCTCGTGGTCGGCGAGCGCCCGCTCGATCCCGCCGGCGAGCGCGACCGGATCGCCCGGCTCGACCAGGATTGCCGCGTCGCCGGCGACCTCGGGCAGCGCGCCGCCGGTCGTGGCGACGACGGGCGTGCCGGAGGCCATCGCCTCGAGCAGCGGCAGGCCGAAGCCCTCGTAGCGGCTCGGGAAGACGAGGCAGGCCGCGCCGCGGTAGAGCGCGGCGAGCTCGTCCTGCGGGACGTGGCCGCGCAGCTCGACCTGGACGCCGAGCTGGGCCGCTGTCGCTTCGGCCTCGGCGCGGCCGCCCTTGTCTGGGCCGACGAGCACCAGCCTCGGCGCGTTGTCGACCAGCGAGAGCGCCTCGATCGCGGTCGACGCCTCCTTGCGCGGCTGCAGCGCGCCGACAAACAGCGCGTACGGCTCGCCGTCCGGCGAGGGGCCGTCCGGACGGAAGACCGGGTCGGCGGCGAGCGGCGTGACGGTGATCTTCTGCTCCGGGATCCCGTAGAGCTCGATCAGGTCGCGTTTGGTCAGCTCCGAGATCGCGAGCACCCGGGCGGCACGCCTCGCGGCTCGCGGGACGGCGGCGCGGAAGATCAGCCGGTCGCGGGTGCCCATCACCGACGGGTCGCGCTCGAAGGAGAGGTCCTGAATCGTGACCACGGCCGGGCAGGGGCACCAGAGCGGCAGCGCGTGGACGAAGTGTGCGAGCGCAGGCCGGAGGCGGCGCAGGAGGCGCGGGACGGAGACCGCCATGCGGGCGACCTGGCTGCGCGCGGGCAGCTCGACGGGCTCGATTCCGGCCGGAACGAGGTCGGGGTGCCGGGTGATGGCCGCCAGCCGCAGGTCGCTCGGCGCGGCTGCCGCGAGCTCGCGTAGGAGGGAGCGGACGTAGGTCTCGTCGCCCGTGCGACGGCGGCCGAGGACGTCGGCGTCGATCACCACCAGCGGGTCGCTCATGCCGCGGCTTCGCGGTACACGCCGACGGTCTCGCGCGCGACCTCGCGCCAGTCGAACGCTCGCGCCCGCTCGAAGCCGAGCGGACGCAGCTCCTCGCGCCGGTCGATCGCCTCGGCGAGGCCCGCGGCGATCGCGTTGGGATCGAGCGGGTCGACGAGCACCGCCGCGCCGCCGGCGACCTCCTCGAGCGCCCCGCTGCGAGCGGCGACGACGGGCGCGCCGCAGGCCATCGCCTCCAGCACGGGCAGGCCGAAGCCCTCGTAGAACGAGACATAGGCGACCGCTCGAGCGCCTCGGTAGAGCCGGGCCAGCTCGTCGTCTCCAACCTCGCCGAGCCAGCGCACGCCGTCGCCTTCCAGGCGCACACCGCCCCACCCGGGCGCACCGGCCACGAGCAGCGGCACGCCGTTCAGGCCCGCGCGCCGGTAGCCCTCGACCAGCCGCGCCAGGTTCTTGCGCGGCTCGAGCGTCGACACCGCGAGCACGTAGTCGCCCGGCGCGGAGTCGCCCTCGGCCGAGAACTGCGGGCCGACGGCGTTCGGGACGACGCGCACCTTTTCCTCGGGCGCGTCGAGCAGCTCGACCAGCTCGCGCTTGGTGAACTCCGACACCGCGATCAGCCGGGTCGCCGCCCGCACCACCTTCGGCAGGACGAGCCGCGAATACGTCCGCGTCCAGCGGTTGAACGTCTCCGGGTGCCGCAGGACGGCGAGGTCGTGGAAGGTGACGACCAGCGGCACGCGCGAGCGCACGGGCGCGCGCTGGGTCGGGCAGTGCAGGACGTCCATCCCGTCCCGCCGCGCGCGGGCCGGCAGCGCCGCCAGGTACCAGCCGAGGTCGCGCACCGGAACGAGCGCGCGCGACGAGCCGCCGAGCGCGAAGCGGCGGACGTCCACGTCCTCGTCCTCGAGCGCGTCCAGCAGCGAGCGGATGTGCCGCGCGGTGCCCGCCCGCGTGAGCGCGAGCGCCGAGACGTCGATGCCCACCCTCAGCGCCACGCGGGTCAGTCTAGGTACCCGGCGAGGACCGCCTGGCCGCACGCGAGCCAGGTGAAGCGCGAGGCGTGCTCGACGCCCGTGCCGCGCGGGGCGTCGAGCGCCTCTTCGAGCGCGGCGGCGAGGTCCTCTGGGTCGTCGGGATCGGCCCGCAGCGCCGCCTCGCCGCTCGCCTCGTCCAGCGAGGGATGCGACGAGACCACCGCGGGCACGCCGCTCGCCAGCGCCTCGACCACCGGGATCCCGAAGCCCTCGAAGCGCGACGGGTAGGCAAACGCGGACGCGCCTCGGTATAGGCGAGCGAGCTCGTCGTCGGAGACGAAGCCGAGCAGCTGCACTCCCTCGGCGGCCAGCGGCGCCTCCTCCCAGCCCTCGAGCCCGGCCAGCGCGAGCGTCAGCTCGGGATGCCGCTGCCGCAGAAGCCCGAAGGCGGCCACGAGCGCCGGCAGGTTCTTGCGCGGCTCGAGCGTCGAGACCGCGAGGACGTAGGGCCCGCCGAGGTCGGCCGCATCGCCCTCCGGCGAGAAGATCGGGTCGATCCCGGGGTAGGCGACCCGCACGCGCTCCTCCGGGACGCCGAGCCGCTCGACCACGTCCCACGCGGTGAAGCTCGAGTTGGCGAAGATCCGGTCGCAGGTCGCCGCCGCGTTCTCGTACTTTCGCCCGTGCAGTCGGCGCGTCTCGGGCTCGACCCAGTCCGGGAAGCGCAACGGCACGAGGTCGTGGATCGTCGTCGCGCGCAGGCCCGCCTGCTGCGCCGGGTACATCCAGTCGGAGAAGTGGAAGACGTCGAGGCGGCCGATGAGCCGCTCGACCACCGGCCGCCCGCGGCGGCTCCAGGCCGTGCGCAGCGCGTGCGGGATCAGCGGAGTGCGAACCTCGACGTCGAGCCCGGCCAGCGCCTCCTCGATCGGCTCGCGTCCTTTCGGGCCCGACGGCCCGAACGCGACCAGCTCGTGCTTGCCGCCGGCCGCCTCGGCGAGGCCCGCGACCATTCCGCGGATGTAGTTCCCGATCCCGGTTCGGGGGCGGGCTAGAGGGCTGACGTCGACGACGATTCGCACGAGACCCGCCAGTATCCTGCCCGGGATGGCCGTCGACACCGCAGCCAGAGCGGCACTGCCGACCTTCGGGTGGATCCCGCGATACGCCGAGCTGCTCTGGACGCTCGTCCGCCGAGAGCTGCGCCAGCGCTTCAAGGGGTCGGCGCTCGGCCTGTTCTGGTCGCTGATCTACCCGCTCGCGATGATGGGCGTCTACACGCTCGTCTTCTCGGTGCTGTGGAAGGTCACCAACGAGATCCCGCACTACCCGCTGTTCGTGCTCTCCGGGCTTGCCGTCTGGGGCTTCTTCCAGGCCGGGATCCAGCTCGGGACGACCTCGATGGTCTCCAACGCCGGCCTGATCACGAAGGTGTGGTTCCCGCGCGAGCTCGTTCCCGCTGCGGCCGTGCTCGCCCAGACGGTGACGATCTTCGTGATCCTGGGGATCCTGATCCCGATCGCCCTGATCGTCGAGCCCGCCAACGCCCGTACCGTCGCGCTCGTGATCCCGATCGTCGCCGCGCTGATCTGCCTCGTGCTCGGGCTCGCCTGGCTGTTCTCGGTCGCGAACGTCTTCTACCGCGACGTCGAGCACCTGCTCGCGGTCATCTTCCTGCCCTGGTTCTTCCTGACGCCGGTGCTCTACGGGCTGGAGCAGTTCAGCGCGGCCAGCTCGCACCGCTGGCTGATTCTGCTTCTGCGGTACGGCAACCCCGTCACGCCGTACGTCGAGAGCGTGCGTGCGGTCGTGCTGCAGCACGTCGTGCCCGGCGCGCCCCTGCTGGTGTACGTCTTCCTCGTCGGCCCGCTCGTCGCGCTGCTCGGGCTCTGGGTGATGCAGCGCTTCGAAGACCGCATCGCGATCGAGCTCTGAGATGACGCAGCGCGCCGCGGCGGCAACCGGGGAGATCCGTGCCCGCGGGCTCGGGCGGCTCTTCACGATCCGCCTCTCGCAGAACCGCTCGCTGAAGGCGGCGCTGCTGCGGCGCGAGCTGCCGCGCACCCGCGAGCTCTGGGCGCTCCGGGACGTCGACCTCGACATCGCGCCCGGGCAGGCATTCGGCATCGTCGGCCCGAACGGCTCGGGCAAGTCGACCCTGCTCAAGCTGCTCGCCGGGATCTTCGCGCCCTCCACCGGCACGCTCGCGGTCGGCGGCCGCGTCGGCTCGCTGATCGAGATCGGCGCCGGCTTCCACCCGGAGTTCACCGGGGTCGAGAACGTCTACCTGAACGCTGCGATCTACGGGCTCAAGCGCGACTACGTCGACCGGCACCTGGAGGAGATCATCGCCTTCGCGGAGCTCGAGTCGTTCGCCGACGTCCCCGTGCGGACGTATTCGTCGGGGATGTACATGCGGCTCGGCTTCTCGGTCGCGATGCACATCCGGCCCGACGTGCTGCTGCTCGACGAGGTACTGGCCGTCGGCGACGAGGCGTTCCAGCAGAAGTGCTTCGGCAAGATCGGCGACTTCAAGCGCGGCGGCGGGACGATCGTCTTCGTCTCGCACGATCCGGGCGCCGTCGAACGACTCTGCGACGAGGCCGTGTTGCTCGACCACGGCCGGGCGGTCGAGCGCGGATCGTCCGGCGAGGTTGTGCGCGCCTACCACCGGCGGCTGGTCGGCGCCTCGCACGAGAGCGCGGACGGCCGTGAAGGCCGTGCGGGGGGACCCTCCCGTGTGCACGAGGTGCGTGCGGTGGCGGGCGACGGTGTGGTTCGCGAGCGCTTCACCGAGGGCGAGCCGATGGCGCTCGAGGTCTGGCTCTACGCCGAGGAGGGGCTCGACGAGGGCCGGGTGACACTCGGCCTGCGCGATTCCGGCGACCAGACGCTCGGCTCGCAGACGGCCGAGTCGGTGCGTCTCCGCCCGGGCCAGCTCGAGCGGCTGCGGCTCCATTTCCCGGGACTGCCGCTGCGGGAGGGGCGGTTCTACGTCGACGTCAGTCTCGAGAGCGGCGACGGCGTGCAGCTCGACCACGCCGAGCGGGCGCTCGAGCTCAGTGTCTTCGGGCAGGACCCGAGCGGAGACGGCGCGATCCGGCTCGGCGGGACGTGGGAGTTACCCGCCGTGGACGGCACCGGCGACGGGTAACTTGAATCGCATGGAGCCGCTTCTCATTCGTGCCGCCAGACGCGAGCCCGTCGAGCGCACGCCGGTCTGGTTCATGCGCCAGGCCGGGCGCTCGCTGCCCGAGTACCGCGAGCTGCGCAAGCAGTACGGCCTGTTCGAGATCGCTCGCCAGCCCGAGCTCTGCGCGGAGGTCACGCTGCAGCCGGTCCGGCGGCACGACGTCGACGCGGCGGTGATGTTCGCGGACATCATGCTCCCGGTCCTCGGGATGGGCGTCGAGGTCGAGCTGGTCGAGAACGTCGGGCCGGTCGTGGCCGCGCCGGTGCGATCGCTCGCCGACGTCGAGCGGCTGGTCGTGCCCGTGCCCGAGGAGTCGGTGCCGTGGACGCTCGAATCCGTTCGGCTCGTGCGCGCGGCGCTTCGCGACGACCAGGCCGTGGTCGGCTTCGCCGGCGGCCCGTTCACCGTCGCGGGCTACCTGATCGAGGGCAAGCCCTCCCGGGAGTTCAAGCTGACGAAGGCGTGCATGTACTCCCAGCCCGAGGTGTGGCACGCGCTGATGGAGAAGCTCGCGGAGGCGTTCGCGCTGTACGTCACGGCCTGCGCCGGGGCCGGAGCGGACGCGATCCAGCTTTTCGACTCGTGGGCGGGCGCGCTCTCGGTCGCGGACTACCGCGAGTTCGTCGCGCCCTACTCGGCCCGCGTGCTCGAGGCGGTGGACGTGCCGACGATCCACTTCGCGACCGGTGACGCGCACCTGCTCGAGGAGCGCGCGGCCGTCGGCGGCGATGTGATCGGCGTCGACTGGCGCGTGCCGCTGGACGTGGCCTGGGAGCGCATCGGCCACGACCGCGGCGTCCAGGGCAACCTCGACGGTGCAGTCCTGCTCGGGCCCTGGCAACGTGTCGAGGAGGGAACGCGGCGCGTGCTGGAGGAGGCAGGCGGGCGGCCCGGGCACATCTTCAATCTCGGCCATGGCGTGCTGCCCGAGACCGATCCCGACCTGCTCGGCAGGCTCGTCGAGCTCGTGCACGAGGCCACCCTGGTGCCGGCGTGAGCCGTGTCTGCAACGGACAGGCCCCAGGGACAGTCCCTGGGCCGTGGCCAAACGCGATGGTTCGCGGCTTGGGGCTGCGGAGCACCGTGGGCCTCGGGGCGAATCGGGGACTGTCCCTCGGTCAGGGCCGGAACGGACGGTTCGCGCGGTGAGCGACGCCGTGATCTTGATGGCCTACGGGTCGCCTGCGACCGCGGACGACATCCGGCCGTACTTCGAGGACGTCCGCGGCGGCCGGCCGGTCTCCGACGAGGCGGTCGCGGAGCTGGCCGAGCGCTACCGAAGGATCGGCGGGCGCTCGCCGCTCGACGAGGTGACCGAGGCGCAGCGTGCAGCGCTCGAGCGCGAGCTCGGGGTCCCGGTGCTCGTCGGGATGAAGCACTGGCAGCCCCGAATCGCGGAAGCGGTGGACAGGGCGCTCGACGCCGGGGCGACGCGCCTGATCGGGGTCGTGCTCGCGCCGCACTTCTCGCGCATGTCCGTCGGCGAGTACCGCGAGCGACTCGAGGCGGCGCTGGACGGGCGCGAGGCCGAGCTCGTGTTGGTCGAGAGCTGGCACGACGACGAGGGCTTCGTCGAGGTCGTCGCCGAGCGCGTCAGCGGAACCGACGCGTGGGTCGTCTTCACGGCGCACTCGCTCCCCGAGCGGATCCTGGCGGAGGGCGATCCCTACCGCGAGCAGCTGCTCGAGACCTCGCGCCTCGTCGCCGAGCGCGCGGGGCTCGGCGAGCGCTGGTCGTTCGCCTTCCAGAGCGCGAGCCCGACCGGCGAGCCGTGGCTCGGGCCGGACATCCTCGACGAGCTCGCGCGGCTCCACGGCGAAGGCGTCCCGAAGGTGCTCGTCGCCCCGGTCGGCTTCGTCTCCGACCACCTCGAGATCCTGTGGGACCTCGAAATCGAGGCGCGAGAGAAGGCGGACGAGCTCGGCCTCGAGCTCGAGCGGATGGAGTCCATGAACGACGATCCGGCGTTCATCGCCGCGCTGGCCGGCGTCGTCGAGCGAGCGCGGGTGGAAGAGCCGGCCGTTCCGGGTAGGAGCCGCTCGTGAGCTCGAGGACCTGTCCGGACTGGCCGCTGCTGATGGAGATCGCGCCCGAGCTGCAGTTCATGCACTACACCGTCGCCGAGGCGAAGCTGCCCTCCGACGTACTGGCAGAGCTCCAGGACGTTGCGCTGCAGGACGTGGCGGTCTGCGCCGACCTCGACCACAACGTCTTCTACGCCGCCCACACCGACCCGCAGGTCGCGACGGCGCTGCGCGGCTCGCACTGGTACGAGCTGCGCGAATGGTCGCCCCGGGGCCCTGGCGCGGCGACCTAGTCGGCTTCGACCAGGCCCGACCGGTAGGCGAGCACGACGGCCTGCACCCGGTCGCGCAAGTCGAGCTTCTGCAGCACGTGCGTGACGTGGGTCTTGACCGTCGTCTCGCTGATGAAGAGCGCGTCGGCGATCTCGGCGTTCGAGCGCCCGTCGGCGATCAGCGCCAGCACCTCGCGCTCGCGCTCGGTCAACTCGTCGAGGCCTTCCGGCGACGTCGGACGCCGGATGCGCGTGAACTCCCGGATCACACGTTTCGTCACGGACGGCGAGAGCAGCGCCTCGCCCGAGGCGACGGTCCGGATCGCCGCGAGCAACTGCTCGGGCGGGTCGTCCTTGAGGACGAAGCCGCTCGCTCCGGCCTGCAGCGCCTCGTAGACGTACTCGTCGAGGTCGAAGGTCGTCAGCACCAGGATCCGCGGCGGGTCGTCCAAGGCGAGGATGCGGCGCGTCGCCTCGAGCCCGTCGAGCTCCGGCATCCGGATGTCCATCAGGATTACGCTCGGCCCGAGGCGCGTGGCCTTGTCGATCGCCTCCAGCCCGTTGCTCGCCTCGCCGACGACCTCGATGTCGGGCTCCTGTGCGAGCAGCATGCGGAACCCGGCTCGCACCATCGACTGGTCGTCTGCGACCAGGACCTTGATCGTCATGGTGCGAGCGGCAGGCGGGTGCTGAGAACGAATCCGCCGCCGTTCGCGGCGCCGGCACGCATTTCGCCGCCGTAGATCTTCACGCGCTCGCGGATGCCGACGAGCCCGTGACCGAGGCCGTCGCTCGTTGTGCTGCCGAGGCCGTCGTCCCGCACTTCGAGCTGGAGCGCGTGCGGTTCGTAGCGCACGACCACGTCGGCCTTCGTCGCGCCCGCATGCTTGAGCGCGTTTGTGAGCCCTTCCTGGACGATGCGGTACGCCGATAGCTCGATTGCGCGCGGAAGGGGGCTGGCGTCACCTTCGATGCGGAGCTGCACCGGCAGGCCGGCTCGACCGACCTCTTCGAGCAGCGAGTCGAGGCCGTCGAGCCCGGGTTGCGGGACCAGCTCTGCCTCGTCGCCCTCGGTGCGCATGGCCGAGAGCAGGCGGCGCATCTCGGCCAGCGCGGTCCGGCCGGCGCGCTCGACGCCTTTGAGCGCTTCGCCGTCCTCGTCCTGGCCGTCGGGGAGGTTGTGCCTGACCGCGCCGACCTGCAGCACCATCACGCTGACCGCATGGGCCACGATGTCGTGTAGCTCGCGCGCGATCCGGGCTCGCTCCTCGGCAACGGCGACGCGGGCCGCCGCGTCCCGCTCGCGCTCGGCAACGGCCGCGCGCAGCTCGGCCGCCTCGGCCTGCTCCGCCCGCTCTCGTAGCGCGAAGCCCGCGAGCCAGGCGATCGTGAATTCGACCGGGATGAAGATCAGCTCGGCGGCCGAGTGGCCCGGGATCTCGTACACGACGATTCCCGCGCCGGCGATCACGACCAGCAACCCGAGCCCTGCCTTGAGCGGATTACGCACGTTGCCGAGCAGGAAGGCGACTGCCAGCCCGACGGGGAACAGGCTGACCGCGAACGGGACGATCCGCCAGTCGACGAACGCAAGCACGACCGCCAGCACCCAGTAGGCGGCAGGCCCGGCGAACGGGAAGCGCCTCCGCGTGAAGATCGGGAGGACGAGGACAACGATTGCCGGCAGGACGAACCAGAGCGTCTCCTCCGGTGCGTCCGCCGAGTTCCACCCCACAACCACCTCGAGCATCCCGGCGAGTGCCAACAGGGCGACCGGCACGTCGAACCAGTACCTGCGCCCGATCTCTTGCATCCTGCTCACGCGGTGACCGTACTCCAGGTTCCGGGACGCCGCCTCGTACCTGAGTAGGAGCTCGGATCGTCGCCTGGTCCTGCGTCGAATCCACCTTCCCGCCGACGACTCGGCGACCCAGGGCTCGTAGCGTCGGTGGCGTTAGCCAAACGAAGGAGGAAGCGGCATGACTCCACCAAGATCGCACTCAAACCTCGCGGCCCGCATGGGCCGCTGGAGTGCCCACCACTGGAAGACGGCGACCTTCGGCTGGCTCGCGTTCGTGGTCGTCGCCTTCGGCCTCGGCGGGGCGATCGGCCTCAACAATGTCGATCCCAACGCTCCGGGCCCCGGCGAATCCGGTCGCATGGACCGGATCCTGAACAACGGCTTCAAGCAGCCGGCCGACGAGCACGTCCTGATCCGGAGCCGCTCCGCCCGCGCCGGCACGCCGGCCTTCGATGCTGCGGTGACGGACGTCGTCGTTCGCGTCTCGCGCGTGGCCGCCGTACGGGACGTGCAGCGCGGGGCAGTCGCCAAGGACGGCCACGCAGCGCTCGTCGACTTCACCATCACGGGCGACAAGGACAAGGCGGTCGACAAAATCCAGCCGGTCCTCAACGCGGTGGCGGGCGCACAGGCGGCCAACCCTGGCTTCACGATCGGCGAGTTCGGCTACGCCGGTGCGCAGAAAGGGGTCGAGACCGCCTACGGCCACGACCTCGGCAAGGCGGGCGCGCTCTCGCTCCCGATCACGCTCCTCATCCTCGTGCTCGCGTTCGGCGCGCTCGTGGCGGCCGGCATCCCGCTGCTGCTCGCGCTGACCGCGGTCCTGGCGACCTTCGGCCTGATCGCATTGCCGAGCCATCTGATCCCGGTCGCCTTCGAGGCACCGGCGATGGTGCTCCTGATCGGGCTTGCGGTCGGCGTCGACTACTCGATGTTCTACCTGAAGCGCGAGCGGCAGGAGCGCGCTGCCGGCAAGAGCACGGAGGCGGCGCTCGAGGCGGCCGCGGCGACCTCGGGCCGCTCGGTGCTGATCTCCGGGTTGACCGTGATGGTGGCCATGGCCGGCATGTTCCTCACCGGCGACCAGGTCTTCGCATCGCTCGGCTTCGCCACGATCCTCGTCGTCGCGGTGGCGGTGCTCGGCTCGCTGACGGTGCTGCCTGCACTGCTCTCGCGGCTCGGTGACAACGTCGACCGGCTGCGCGTCCCGTTCGTCGGGCGATTCAGCCGGGCGGACGGAGAAGGCCGTTTCTGGGGGGCGATCGTCGATCGCGTGCTGCGCCGGCCCGCGCTGTCGGCTGCTCTCTCGGCGGCGGCGTTGCTCGCGCTGGCCGCACCGGCGATCGGGCTCAAGCTCGCGCCGCAGGGTGTCGAGTCGTTCCCGCAGTCGCTCACGGTGATCAAGACGTACCACCAGATGCAGCAGTCGTTCCCCGGCAAGGCGCTGCCGGCGAACGTCGTCGTCAAGGCGCCGAGCGTGCGCACACCGTCGGCGCAAAGCGCGATCGCCCAGCTGAAGCGGCGTGCGCTCGCCAGCGGGCGCGCGTTCGAGCCGATCACCGTCGACGTCAATCCGGCGGGCACGGTGGCGGACATCACCGTCCCGATCGCGGGGAACGGCACCGACGCCGCCTCGAACGCGGCCTTCCGCGACCTGCGCGGGACAATCGTCCCGGAGACGGTCGGCACGCTCCCGGGCGCGGAGGCCGGCGTGACCGGGCGCACCGCCTCGTGGAAGGACGCTGCCGCCGAGCTGAAGTCGAACCTCGCGCCGGTGATCGCCTTCGTGCTGCTGTTCGCGTTCATCCTGATGCTGGTCGCCTTCCGGTCGATCGTGGTCGCCGCGAAGGCGATCCTGCTCAACCTGCTCTCCGTCGCCGCCGCCTACGGCGTGCTCGTGCTCGTCTTCCAGCACGGCGTCGGCAAGGGCCTGCTCGGCGTCAGCTCGGCCGACGGGATCGAGACGGTGGTACCGCTGCTGCTGTTCGTGATCCTGTTCGGCCTCTCGATGGACTACCACGTGTTCATCGTCAGCCGCATCCGCGAGGCCTTCGACCGCGGCGAGACGATGGACGATGCGGTCGCCCACGGGATCAAGAGCACGGCCGGCGTCGTCACGAGCGCCGCGATCGTGATGGTCTGCGTGTTCGCGGTGTTCGCCGCG
>DATIOF010000127.1:0-8463 GCA_035473395.1 Gaiellaceae bacterium | reverse complement strand
CTGAGACGAGAGTACTCATCGGGAACGCAAGATTGTAACGCCCTCGCAGGAGGGCTTCTTCCCGGGCCGTCAGCCGCCGATTTGGGACATCGAGCGGCTCGCGCGCACAAACCCGGGGTCGTTGATCTTGTGCTTGAGCTCCTTGTGGCGCACCGCGAAGCGCAGCAGGCGCTCGAGTTCGGCGTCCGAAGCGCCCTCGCGCAGCGGCGTCTTCAGGTCCCACTCGCGGCGCGAGAAGAGGCACGTCCGTAGCTGGCCGTCGGCGGTCAGGCGGATCCGGTCGCAGGTCGAGCAGAACGGCTCCGACACCGGATTGACGAATCCGATCTCACCCGCGCCGTCGGCGAAGCGGAACCGCCGCGCGGTCGAGGACGCCTTCGCGGGGATCTCCTCCAGCGGCCAGCGCTCCTCGATCAGGGCACGGATCTCGGCGCCGGTGAGCACGTCGTCGCCCCGCCAGGACTCGTCCGCGTCGAGCGGCATGAACTCGATGAAACGCACCACGTAGGGCTTCCGCCGCGCGAGCTCGGCCAGCGCGGGCACCTCGACCTCGGTGAAGCCGCGCATCGCCACGCAGTTGACCTTGATCGGGCCCAGCTCCGGGTAGCGCTCGGCCTCCTCGAGCCCAGCGAGCACGCGATCGAGCGCGTCGCGGCGCGTGATCTCGGTGAAGCGCACGTGGGAGAGCGAGTCGAGCGAGACGTTCAGGCGCGTCAGGCCCGCTGCGACAAGCGGCCCGGCCAGGCGGTCGAGCATGACGCCGTTCGTCGTCAGCGAGAGGTCGCTCACGCCGGGAATCGCGCCCAGCTGCTCGACGAGCACCGGCAGGTCGCGCCGTACGAGCGGCTCGCCGCCGGTCAGCCGCACCTCCTCGACGCCCATCGCCGCCAGCACGCGCACGAGCCGCGCGATCTCCTCGAAGCTCAGGACCTCGTCTCGCGGTAGCCACTCGAGCCCTTCCGCCGGCATGCAGTAGCGGCAGCGGAAGTTGCACTTGTCGGTGACCGAGACCCGCAGGCTCTTGACCTCGCGTCCCCAGGAATCGACGAGCGGCTGCATCCGTCCAGCCTAGCCGAGGTTTTACCGCGGGAAGAGTGCGGAAGATCGGCGGGGCAAATCGATCAGGGAGGAAACAGATGTCCGAGATGGAGCAGGAAGGCCAGCCCGGCCAGACCGAAGAGGAGAACGACGACGAGCAGGGCGGCGGCATGGGCGGCGCCTCTGAAGACGGCGGCTCCGAGAGCGACGACGGCGGCGCCGGCGAGGACCAGGAGTCCGGCGGGGGCATGTAGCCCGTCCAGCTTCGCGTTGTGAAGGCGCCCGCGGGCGCCTTCCTTCGTTTCGGAGGGAGGTGACGAGATGACCGAGCGTGAGACGGAGAGCCCGGAGCCGGACGACCGCGAGCAGCAGCCGGACGGCGCCGGCAGCTGGGATGACACGGACGACGAGCCCGTAGAGGAAGAAGGCGACCGGAGAGCCCCGAAGCCGGCGACCTAGACTCGCGCGGTGCCGCTGCTGGCGCTGATCGCGGTCACGGCCGTGTGGGGCGTGACGTTCGTCCAGGTCAAGGACGCGGTCGACGTCTACCCGCTGTTCGCCTTCCTGGCCGTGCGCTATGCGATCGCGACCGGCGTCCTCGGCGTCGTGGGTGCAGGACGCCTTCGTACGCTGGGCCGTCCCGGGCTCGCCGCCGGCGCCGTGCTCGGCGGGCTGCTCGGGCTGGGGATCGGGCTGCAGACCGCGGGGCTCGAGCGGACGACGGTCTCGAGCACCGGGTTCATCACGGGCCTCTACGTCGTGCTGACGCCGCTCTTCGGGCTGCTGCTCTTTCGCACGCGCGTGGGCCTCGAGGTCTGGGCCGGCGCCGTGCTCGCCGTCGTCGGGCTCGCGCTCCTCAGCGGCGTGGAGATCGGCTCGCCCGTCGGCGACCTGCTCGTACTGGCCTCGGCGGCCGCGCAGGCGTTGCAGATCCTGATGGTCGAGCGCTACGCCAGGCGCTACGACGCGATCGCGCTCACGCTCGTCCAGATGGGCGCGTGCCTCGTCGGCTTCCTCGCGATCGCGCTGGCCCTCGGGCAGCTCGAGGTGCCGCACGGCCGTACCGTCTGGGGCGCGCTGATCGTGACCGGCGTCTTCGCCAGCGCGCTCGCCTACCTGATCCAGGTCTGGGCCCAGCGGCGCATCTCGGCGGCCCGGATCGCGATCGTCTTCTCGCTCGAGACGGTCTGGGCTGGGATCTTCGGCTACTGGCTGGCGGACGACCGGCTCGGCTGGCTGGGCTGGGGCGGGTGCGCGGTCATCCTGGCCGGAATCGTGCTCGCAGAGCCCGCGGCTGCGCGGTTCCTGCGTAGCTTGCTACCATCTGACTGAGATTTTCTAACAACGAAGGAGATAGACGAATGGCGAAGACGATCGGCATCGACCTCGGGACGACCAACTCTGCGATGGCCGTGATCGAGGCCGGCGAGCCGGCGGTCATCCCGAACGCCGAGGGCGGGCGTACCACCCCGTCCGTGGTCGCGTTCACGAGCGACGGCCAGCGGCTCGTCGGGGCGCCCGCAAAGCGCCAGCAGGTGACGAACCCCGGAAACACCATCTTCTCGATCAAGCGCTTCATGGGCCGCAAGTTCGGCGAGGTCAGCGAGGAGATGAAAATCGTCCCGTACGAGGTCGTGGAAGGCCCGAACGGCGACGTCCGCGTGAAGGCGGAGGGCAGGGACTACGCCCCGCCGGAGATCAGCGCGATGATCCTCCAGAAGCTGAAGGCCGACGCCGAGGCGTACCTCGGCGAGGCGGTCACCGACGCGGTGATCACCGTCCCGGCCTACTTCAACAACGCACAGCGCGAGGCGACGAAGGACGCCGGCAAGATCGCCGGGCTCAACGTCCTGCGGATCATCAACGAGCCGACCGCCGCGGCGCTCGCGTACGGCCTCGACAAGGAGGCCTCCGACCACACGATCCTCGTCTTCGACCTCGGCGGCGGCACGTTCGACGTGTCGGTGCTCGAGCTCGGCGAGGGCGTCTTCGAGGTGAAGGCCACCAACGGCGACAACCACCTCGGCGGCGACAACTTCGACAAGACGATCGTCGACTGGATGGTCGCCGAGTTCAAGCGCGACCAGGGCATCGACCTGGCGCAGGACAAGATGGCCCTGCAGCGCCTGTACGAGGCGGCCGAGCGGGCGAAGATCGAGCTCTCCTCGACGATGACGACGCAGATCAACCTGCCGTTCGTCACCGCGACGCCGGAGGGCCCGAAGCACCTCGACCTGACGCTCACGCGCGCGAAGCTCGACGAGCTGACCGCCGAGCTGCTCGAGCGCACGGTCGGCCCGACCAAGCAGTGCCTCACGGACGCGGGCATCGACGCCTCGGCCATCGACCACGTCGTGCTGGTGGGCGGTATGACCCGCATGCCGGCGGTGCAGGAGAAGGTCAAGGCGCTGATCGGCAAGGACCCGCACAAGGGCGTCAACCCGGACGAGGTCGTCGCCGTCGGCGCGGCCATCCAGGGCGGGGTGCTCAAGGGCGAGGTCAAGGACGTGCTCCTGCTCGACGTCACCCCGCTGTCGCTGGGGATCGAGACCAAGGGCGGCGTCTTCACGCGGCTGATCGAGCGCAACACGACCATCCCGACCAAGAAGTCGGAGACGTTCACGACGGCCGAGGACAACCAGCCCTCCGTCGAGGTGCACGTGCTCCAGGGCGAGTCGGAGATGGCGCTCTACAACAAGACGCTCGGCAAGTTCCAGCTCGTCGGCATCCCGCCGGCGATGCGGGGCACGCCGCAGATCGAGGTCACCTTCGACATCGACGCGAACGGGATCATCAACGTCTCGGCCAAGGATCACGGCACCGGCAACGAGCAGCAGATCAAGATCGAGGGCGGCTCGGGCCTGAAGCCGGAGGAGGTCGAGCAGATGATCAAGGACGCGGAGGCGCACGCCGACGAGGCGCACAACCTGCGCGAGCTCGCCGACGCCAAGAACCAAGCGGAGTCGCTCGCGTACGCGACCGAGAAGAGCCTCAAGGAGCACCGCGAGAAGCTCGACGAGAGCGAGGCCTCGACGATCGAGGGCCGCGTGATGGAGCTCAAGCAGGTGCTCGAGACCGACGACCTGAACGAGATCCGTTCCAGGACGGACGCGCTCCAGGAGGCCTCGCAGAAGCTCGCCGAGGCGGTCTACGCCCAGGCGTCCGCGCAGCAGGCGCAGGCGTCCGGCAACGGTGAGTCCACCGAGTCCGACGACGAGGTGATCGAGGACGCCGAGGTCGTGGACGAGGAGGCCAAGACCTCGTGACCGAGGAGCGTGAGCTCACGCTCGAGGAGCAGGTAGCGGCGCTCGAGGCCGAGCGCGACGAGCACCTGAACGACCTCAAGCGGGTCGCGGCCGAGTTCGAGAACTACCGCAAGCGGGTCCTGCGCGACCAGGAGAGCCTGGTCGCGCGGGCCCACGAGCGGCTCGTGAAGGAGCTGCTGCCCGTGCTCGACGACCTCGAGCGCGCGCTGGCGGCCGCCGAGGAGCACGAGGAGGCGAAGCTCGAGGAGGGCGTCAGGCTCGTGCACCGCGAGCTGGCGGACGCGCTTCAGCGGGAGGGCCTCGCCGAGATCGAGACGACCGGCGCCTTCGACCCGCACGTCCATGAGGCGCTGCTCTCGCAGCCCTCGGACAAGGCCGAGGGCTCGGTGCTCGAGGTCGTCCAGAAGGGCTACCGGCTGGGCGACCGCGTGCTGCGGCCGGCCCGCGTCGTGATCGCCGCGCCGCGGGAGGACGATGGCGGCAGTTAAGGACCTGTACGGGACGCTCGGCGTCCCGAAGGGCGCGAGCCAGGACGAGCTCAAGAAGGCCTACCGCAAGCTCGCGCGCCAGTACCACCCCGACGCAAACCCGGGCGACGCCTCCGCGGAGGAGCGCTTCAAGGAGATCCAGGGCGCCTACGACGTGCTCTCGGACCCCGAGAAGCGGAAGCAGTACGACCGCTTCGGTTCCGACAACGGGCGCGGTCCCGGCCCCGGCGGCGTCAACTTCGACGGCTTCGACTTCGCCGACCTCGGCGACCTCGGCGACATCTTCGGCGGCCTGTTCGGGCGCGCCGGACGGGCTCAGCAGCAGCAGCGAGGCCAGCGCGGGAGCGACCTCGAGGTCGAGGTGCGGCTCTCGTTCGACGACTCGCTCAAGGGCGTCGAGACGACGATCCCGGTCCAGCTCGAGACCGCCTGCCGCGAGTGCAACGGCTCGGGCGCGAAGCCCGGGACGGCGCCGGTGCTCTGCCCCGAGTGCCACGGCCGCGGCGTCATCTCCGAGAGCCAGGGCCTGTTCGCCCTGTCACAGCCATGCCCGCGCTGCCGCGGGAACGGCACCGTGATCGAGGAGCCGTGCCCCAACTGCCGGGGGACCGGCCGCGAGCGGCGCACCAAGCGCTACACGGTCAAGATCCCCGCGGGCGTCAAGGACGGCTCGAAGATCCGCCTGCGCGGCAAGGGCGAGGCCGGCTGGGGCGGCGCCGAGGCGGGCGACCTCTACGTCGTCACGCGCGTCGCGCCCTCGGACACCTACACCCGCCGCGGCGACGACCTCGTCGTCGAGGTGCCGGTCACCTACCCCGAGGCCACTCTCGGCGCACAGGTCCAGGTGCCGACCCCGGACGGCCCGGTGACCGTGAAGGTCAAGCCCGGCACGGAGGACGGGACGCTCCTGCGCGTGAAGGGCAAGGGCGCGCCGAAGCTGAAGGGCTCCGGCCGCGGCAACGTCCTCGCGCGCGTGAAGCTGACCGTGCCGAAGAAGCTCTCGAAGAAGGAGCGCGAGGCGATCGAGGCGCTGCGGGAGGCGGGCGGATGAGGTTCGGAATCGTCACCTTCGCGAGCGGTCTCGCGCTGTACCTCGCCGCCGGCATCGCGCAGCTCTCCTACGACCAGCCGCGGCCGGGCTGGATCAACCCGCTTTGGCTCGTGGCGACGCTGCTCGTGGTCGTCGGCCTCCTGGTGATCTCCAACGTGGCCGTCCGCGTCTACCGGGAGCGAACGTGATCGACGACCGCCCGCGCTACATGATCTCCGTCGCCGCCGAGCTCGTCGGCATGCACCCGCAGACGCTGCGGATGTACGAGCAGAAGGGCCTTGTCCGGCCGCAGCGCACCGCCGGGAACACGCGCCTCTACTCGGAGGCCGACCTCGAGCGCCTGCGCCTGATCCAGCGGCTGACGGGCGAGCTCGGGCTCAACCTCGCGGGCGTCGAGGCCGTGCTCGGGCTCGAGGAGCAGCTGCAGCTGATGCAGGCGCGCATGGAACGCCTCGAGCGCGAGATGCGCGAGGCGGTCGAGCAGGTGCACAAGCAGTACCGCCGCGACCTCGTTCTCTACGACCAAACCCGACTACCGGAGCCACGATGGACTTCAACAAGCTGACCCTCAAATCACAGGAAGCCGTCGCCGCAGCCCAGGAGCTCGCGCGGCGGATGGGCAACCCGGAGCTCTACCCGGAGCACCTGACGCTCGCGCTGCTCGACCAGGAGCTGCCGCAGCAGCTCGTGCCCGACCCGGCGGAGCTGCGCGCGCAGGCCGAGGCCGCGCTGCGCACGAAGCCGTCGAGCCAGGGCGCGCAGCAGCAGCCGCAGGCGAGTGCGGCCGTCTCGCGCGTGCTCGACCAGGCGTTCGACGAGGCGAAGCGTCTCGAGGACGAGTACGTCTCGACCGAGCACCTGCTGCTTGCGCTCGACGTCGTCCCGCGCGAGCAGCTGGAGGCGAAGATCAAGGCCGTCCGCGGCGGCCAGCGCGTCACCTCGCAGGATCCGGAGGGCACCTACCAGGCGCTGGAGAAGTTCGGCCGCGACCTGACCGAGCTGGCCGAGAGCGGGAAGCTCGACCCGGTGATCGGCCGCGACGAGGAGATCCGCCGTGTGATCCAGGTTTTGAGCCGGCGCACGAAGAACAACCCGGTCCTGATCGGCGATCCGGGTGTCGGGAAGACGGCGATCGTCGAGGGCCTCGCGCAGCGAATCGTCGCCGGCGACGTGCCCGAGGGCCTGAAGGGCAAGCGCGTCTGGGCGCTCGACATCGGCGCCATGCTGGCCGGCTCGAAGTACCGCGGCGAGTTCGAGGAGCGGCTCAAGGCCGTGCTCACGGAAGTGCAGAACGCGGCCGGCGAGCTGATCCTCTTCATCGACGAGCTGCACACGATCGTCGGCGCCGGCGCGGCCGAAGGCGCCGTCGATGCGGCGAACATGCTCAAGCCGATGCTGGCGCGAGGCGAGCTGCGCGCGATCGGCGCGACGACGCTCGACGAGTACCGCAAGCACATCGAGAAGGACGCGGCGCTCGAGCGCCGCTTCCAGCCGGTGGTCGTCGGCGAGCCGTCGGTCGCGGACACGATCGCGATCCTGCGCGGCCTGAAGGAGCGCTACGAGGCACACCACGGTGTCCGCATCCGCGACGCCGCGCTGGTCGCGGCAGCGGTGCTCTCCGACCGCTACATCGCCGACCGCTTCCTGCCCGACAAGGCGATCGACCTCGTCGACGAGTCGGCCTCGCGCCTGCGCATGGAGATCGACTCGAGCCCGCTGGAGCTCGACGAGGCCGAGCGCCGCGTGCGCCAGCTCGAGATCGAGCTCGCCGCGATGGCGAAGGAGTCGAAGCAGGTGCGCGAGCCGCTTGAGCGAGACCTCGCGGAGGCGCAGGAGGTGCGCAACGCGCTGGCCGCGCGCTGGAACGTCGAGAAGGAGCAGCTCGAGCGCGTCAAGGAGATCACGCGGTCGATCGACGAGCTGCGCATGGAGGCCGAGCGCGCGGAGCGGAACGGCGAGCTCCAGCGGGTCGCCGAGATCCAGTACGGCGAGCTGCCCGCGCTCGAGAAGGAGCTCGAGGAGCGCGAGTCGGCCCCCGATGCCTCCGAGCCGATGGTCAAGGAGGAAGTCGACGAGGACGACGTCGGCGCGGTGGTCGCGCGCTGGACGGGCATCCCGGTCGACCGCCTGCTCGAGGGCGAGACCGAGAAGCTGATCCACATGGAGGAGCGCCTGCACGAGCGCGTCGTCGGCCAGGACGAGGCCGTCTCGGCCGTCGCGAACGCGCTCCGGCGCGCGCGCTCGGGCCTGCAGGACCCGAACCGGCCGATCGGCTCGTTCGTCTTCCTCGGGCCGACGGGCGTCGGCAAGACCGAGCTCGCTCACGCGCTCGCGGAGTTCATGTTCGACGACGAGCGCGCGCTGGTACGGCTCGACATGAGCGAGTACATGGAGAAGCACACCGTCTCGCGTCTGGTCGGCGCGCCGCCCGGCTACGTCGGCTACGACGAGGGCGGCCAGCTGACGGAAGCCGTTCGGCGGCGCCCGTACTCGGTCGTGCTCCTCGACGAGATCGAGAAGGCGCATCCGGACGTCTACAACGTGCTCCTGCAGGTGCTCGACGACGGTCGCCTCACCGACGGCAAGGGCCGCGTCGTCGACTTCACCAACACGATCATCA